>JAZOQL010000254.1:0-2555 GCA_045656065.1 Rikenellaceae bacterium
CTTGACCCCGTTCGTAAGGTATATCGTCACCCCGATGGCAGTTGCCACTATTTAGCTACGCTTGTGGGCTATTTCCCGGCGGACAAACCTAAGTATAGTTGCATTGTTTCGATAAAGACGTTCCACAAGTCGGGGTCGAAGAATCGCTATTATGGGGGTACACTCTCGGGGCCTGTGTTCAAGGACATTGCCGACCGCGTTATGAGTAAGGAGTACGGGTGGCAGAATGAGCTTTCGGAGGGTGGCGAGGCTGCCACTGACCAGCCCAAGATAAAGGCGGGTAGCGCCTCGATGCGCGACATACGCCGTATTGCCAAGTCCGAGCAACTTAACGTTGATAAATATGAGGGTAAAGATGGTCGGTATAACAGTTTCCAGTGGCGAGGCGATACGTTGGCTGTAGAGTCAATAAAGGTCGATTCGAGCCGAATGCCCAATGTCAAGGGTATGGGACTAAGAGATGCCGTATCGCTGCTTGAGGGTATGGGGCTCAAGGTTTCGCACTCGGGCAAGGGCAGCGTGGTGAGCCAATCTCCTGCGGCAGGCAGTCGCATAAAACGTGGAAACAGCGCGAGTCTTACGCTGCAATTAAAATAATCTTTTTCAGGGGGTAGAGGTAGGTGCAGATAGACGTTATCACGCCTATTGGGGTAGTATCGCTAATTGGCAAAAAAATTATGCTGATTCTCCGCTATGGGGGTGCTTGTGTGCAGTCCTGTTAGTCAATCGCTTCGACCAGAAACGATACGGGGCGGAATCCGTCATTGCACGAGAGCATTGCCGAGTGAGGATTTTTCATCCAGCCGTCGAAAAAATTGCCTCCGCCCGTAGCCAATTCCAGCACAAAGGGGCGCAGGGTCTCCCACGCGCTATCGCACATTCCAGCGGGTTTTTCGCCGTTGTCGACGTAGAATGTCATTCCGAGCTGCATATCACAGGCGTGTTCGATGGGATTCTCGAACTGCTCGATAAGGTCATCATAGCGAGCCATCTTCATTACTCGGATTCTAACTCGTTTCATATCTTTTTTGATTTGAAATTTCTCTAAACAATATTGTCAGTATTACAATTGCAGTCAGCGCCTCGGTTACAGGCATAGCGCTCCAAATTCCAGCCACGCTGAACATTTTGGGCAGCAGAACAAAACTCGGCAGAGCGAATATAGCTCCTCTCAGCAGAACGTAGATTGCAGCCAATCTCACTCGCTCAATGCTCTGATAGTAGCCTATGAAGGTGACATTCAGTATGAAGAATATTATTCCCGAGGCAAAATAGGGGAATCCTTCGATGCAAATGGTTGCGGCTTCGGACGAGAGGTCGATGAATAACCCGACGAGTTCACGCGGGAAAAATATGAATAATGCAGAAACAATTACACCGCCACCCAATGCGCTTAGAGTCATCAACTTACGCGTAGCTGCGATGCGTTCGTGTGCCGCGATGCCGTAATTGTAGCTGATGATAGGTTGTCCCGACTGAGCAATGGAATTTCCTACCATAAAGAAGAAGGGCATATAGTAGCAGGCGATGCCGAATGCCCCCACGCCCGTATCACCGAGGTAGTGCATAAAGACCTGATTACCGATAAAGACCATTGCTGCCAGCGAGAGTTCTCCGAGTAGCGACGAGACTCCAACTCGACACTGATTTCCGAAGTTGTAAATTGCTCGGCGCAACGACCTGCCGTAGAGTCTTATCGCAGCCGGTTTTAGGCTCTTGGCAAAGAACATAAGATAGACCAATGCCATAATTCCGCCTACGATGATACTGATAGATGTTGCTATTGCCGCACCTTCGACACCCATTCCCAGAGGAAAGATAAAGACCCAGTCCAACAGTGCATTCAAGGCAGAGGGAATGACATTACACCACATTGCCATTTTGGGAGCTCCGTCTATTCTTATTATGAACAGCCCAATCATACTGAACATTTCGAAAATGAAACAGGGCAATATCCACTTCAGGTAGTCGATAACCATCGGCATCAGAGTTTCAGATGCACCCAAAATCTGAGCCGCCTGTCGAGGAAAAATATACATTGCCAGAGTGATGATAACGACTATTGTCCCTATTCCCACCAGCGCCTGAGTGACATTTTGTCGCGCTGCGCGGATATTTCTGCGAGCAACCATAATCGAGGTCAAAACCGAACACCCCGTTCCGACCATCAATCCGAGTCCTGCCATTATTTGGTATATCGGCACGGTGATGTTTATTGCAGCTACACCTTCGGCTCCGACACCCTGCCCGATGAATATCCCGTCAATAAGTGTTACTGCGGATATTGAGAGCGCTCCGAGCAGTGTCGGTATCAGCATCTTGTGGAACAGCGATGGTATGCTATCTTTGCCAAAATCGAGAGACTTTTGGTTCATTGTTTGCGGTTGTTGAATTTGTTGCGGATTACCTTTGCCATTGAGATGCCCTCGATTTTGCTCTCGAGCCACGAAATTATATCCAGATAGAAAAATGTTCTGCGTTCGTATGGGTGCGATTCAAGCACTTTGAGCCGTTTGTGGAGATTGACCAATTCGCGGTGGAAGTCCTGCTCCTTC
>JAZOQL010000255.1:0-1469 GCA_045656065.1 Rikenellaceae bacterium
AGAACGTGCTGCTTGACTTCAAGACCGCCCGCAGGAAGAAAACACAAGAGTATCTTACCAACTATTATTTGCAACTGTCGGCGTATTTCCTCGCCTACTACCAAATGTACGGTGTCGTGCTTGACCACGCTGAACTGTGGATTGCCGTTGAGAACGATATACCGCAGTTGGTTGTCGTGACAAAGGACGAATTGAAAAGTTGGCTTCGCCAATTCCTCCGCCTTGTAAAGAACTATCACGAGAAATACGATTACCTCCTTGAAAAGAGGGATGATTCCGAAAATCTCTACAACCTCCCGTTCTGATGATTAGTCTGATAACACCTGCCCACAAACTTCTTCCTTGGTGGAATCTCCGATTGCTCGGCGTATGCCAACAGACATACAAGGATTGGGAATACGTCATACTTGACAACTCGGAGGAAGGATTCGCCGAGGAATATGTGAATCGTTTTTTCGATGATGGAATGGGAAGCAACTATGCCGCTGAATGCAGGGACAAGATAAAGGTCTATCACGACCCTATGAACGATGATAGGCTTCTTGAAAACGGCAGGGTCGGAAAACTCAAAAACAAATGTGTGGAACTCACCACCTGCGGCGATGACGATATAATCGTAACGCTTGACTATGACGATTTTCTCAACACAAGGTCACTTGAATATATGGCAAGGGCTGTCAACGACACCGATGCCGACATAATCAACCTCGACTTCATTGATTCTATGGCTATGTCCTGCGTGAACGGCGATATGTACACCCACACGACCAACACAATATGGTGCGGCGTTGACGGGTTTTGGCTGTTCGAGCGCACGGAAGAATACAAGTCGCTTTACGAGAATGACAGCGCGTTCAGAGAATACGCGGATTCGCACGTTCAGAAAAACGGCTATCTCCAATATGGAAAATACTACCTCGAATACCAAGGTGCTTTCAAATATGAATATGCCAACATACGCAAGACGGGAGACCCGTGGACTTTGTTCAATTACGGGTGCGAGCGTTTTGTCGGCAGAAAGCGTGTGCTGAAAAGGTTGGGTGGCTATGTTGACACACTTGCTTGCGAGGACTTGCCGCTGCTTTACCAAAGCGCGACCGATTTCAAGAATGTGTATGTTCCGTACCCTTACTTGGCTATAACAACCGTCATAAACGAGAACAGAGAAAAGGTCAACACTCTGTGTACCAAGGAATATATGGAGGTAGGAGAGAACCCCGTCTTTATAAATATGATGGGAAAACTGTTCAAGGAACGATACGATAAATTCGGTTTAGAACCCATTAAACAGAATACCTATGAAATATAGAAAACAATATGATATACAAACCATTGGAAGAATTGAAAAATCTCAAAAACGCCATATTCCTTGCAGGGGCTTGCCCGCGCAAAAAGAATGAGGCTGATTGGCGTGAAGAGATGATTACCGAACTTGAAGCGGCGGGGTTCAAAGTCGGATCGTAGCCATG
>JAZOQL010000256.1:0-5016 GCA_045656065.1 Rikenellaceae bacterium
GGGATAGCCAAATCGTATGCACCATCGGCAGCAACTTCCGGGTGGAACATAAACGAGAATGATGCTGTATCTTCAGTCGGAGCTACAAACTCAATGAAGTTCGCATTATCTGTATCATATAAGGGCACCTCTTTTTCCGAGCAAGATGCAAATGCAACTCCGAGTGCCATTGCGAATAAAAGCGATTTTTTCATAATTCAGAATTCTTTTAATGATTACAAGCTATTATAAGAATCTTCTTGCAGCGGTTGTTGCAATACCCAGCAGTCGATTGCATCATAGTCATAGCGATCTTTGTTTTCGCCTTGATAAACAGCCTTGTTCAGACGTTTATAGCAGAAGAATCTTTGACCTTCAGACTGGAATTCACGAGCCCATTCAAGTTCCAATTCCTTCATCAGTTCATCTTTGGTCATACTATCGCTAAGAGTACGTTTTGCATTACGTTTCTTACGGAAATCTTGCAAAAGTTTGATAGCCTTAGTAAGATCTGTATCAGCATAAGCTTCTACCAATGAGAGATATACCTCTGCGAGCTTGATTACCGGAGCCAATGACATCTCTTGTTTCACATTGTCATTTGGATTTGCAGGCCACAACCACTTCATTGATCTGTAGTCGTTTGTAACTGCTTGCATCAACTTGCCACGATAGTCGTCTTTGTCGGCAGTATAAAGGCTATTGAAGAAGTTATTGTCGTATTGGAAATACTTGTTTGTACTTGTTCCGCAAGCCTTGGTATAAATCTCTTCCAGATCGGTATTATACGCAGCAAAACAGAAGTCATAGTACAACTTGTTGCCTGATGTAGACCAGCTGTTAGATGTTGCCAAGTTAAACCATTTCTTGTATTGGAAGAATTTAGAAGCCTCGATTGCATTAGCTTTGTCGCCCTTCCACATATAGAGACGAACCAACAGAGCTTTTGCTGCGATGTAGTTCATACGTGTACCACGTTGTGCAAACCATTGACCTTTCTTAACAGAAGATACCCAGCTTGACATAAAACGAGCCTGACCTGAATAGATACCATAAGCACCTACGTTTTCGTCAGTTTCTGTTGAAGATGTATCGATGTCAACCAAGATGTCGCAAGCAGCGATAAGGTCAGCTTCGATTTTATCCATAGTTTCGCTGACAGTCAGCTTCTTAGGTTGATATTCAGGGTATTTTTCTACGTACGGAATGTAAGCCTTGCCGTCATCTTTGATAGGTGCCGGAGCAAACAGTCGCAACATATCAAAGTGCAACAACGCACGGATACCACGCAATTCAGCGATGAACATATTACGTTCCAACTTACCCCATTCAAAGAATGATTCTTCTTGTTTTTCAACAGCTTGCAGCAAGTTGTTTACGTTAGCCAATGTGTTGTAAGCCTTTTTCCAGATCGGGTCAATAGACGGACGAGAATAGGTTTCATACCATTCGCCTTCGTAAATCATATAACGATGGCTATATGGCAAACGTGCATCATTGTAATCTCTTGAAAGAGCAGATGTTACACCCCAAGTAAGCTCCTTGCCATAAAGTGTAGCGTCACCAAGACTATTGTAGATACCGTTCAATGCGATACGCATACCGCTGCTGTTTTTGAACATAATGTTTTCACCAACACGAGTATCTGCGTCTACGTCCAGCCACTTGTCACACGAAGACATACCTCCGAGCAACGCAACTGACATTAATGCTATTAATACTTTTTTCATATCTTTTCTTGTTTAATTGTTAGAACGATGCGTTCAAAGTCAAATTGAATGTTCTTGCGAACGGATAGCTCAAACCACGTTCGATCTTGATAGTTGAGAATCTTGCGATATCTGACATATTGAATGACAGACGGAGCATACCGATACCCAAGTTTTTAACCCATTCTTCACCAGCAAAGTCGTAAGATACGCTTACTGAACCGAAGTTCAAGTAGTTGTTTCTCATCAACAGACGTGATGTAGGACGAGTTGCTTTAGCCATATCTGCAACATCTTTAAACTTAGACACATCACCTTGTTTGTGCCAACGATCTTGGAGGATACGTTCGTCACAGTTGAAGTTCATATAGTCCAAGTTTTCAACACGGTCAACCAATGTTGAGTTGTATTGGTCAGCACCGATTTGGTAGTTGAATGATGTATGCACGTTCAAGTTTTTCCAACGGAAGCTCAAACCGAATGAACCTGACAAATCTGGTTCAGAGTTACCGATGATACGTTGGTCTTCACTGTTCCAAGTGAATGTCGGGTTACCGAAGCGGTCGATGAACAATTCGTCACCGGTTGCAGGTGAGATACCCAATGATTGTACACCGTAGATAGCTGTCAATGAACCACCTTCTTCATATTTCAACACCGGTTTAGCAACTGCAACACCGAATGTATTTGAAGAAACGTTTGAAGTCTTGTTGAAGTGTTCGTTAACGCGGTCGTTGTATTCCTTAGTAGAGTCAGAAATCTTCTTGATAGTACCCTTGTTGTGAGCACCGTTAAAGAATACGTCAAAACCGAAGTCTTTAGTTTCAAGAACTTTGTAGTTAATGCTGAATTCCCAACCGCGGTTTTCTACTTCACCCATATTGTCTTTGTATGAAGTGAAACCTGCAGATGGCGGAAGTGTAACGTCAGTCAGCAAGTCTTTAGTCAACTTGTTGTACCAGTTAAATTCCAGGTTCAAGCGATTCCACAACAATACGTCGAGACCGAGGTTCACAGTGTGAGTAGTTTCCCAAGTCAAACCAGGGTTACCCAAAGCCACCAGGTTTGCACCGATACCGTGAGTATGCCATTTGCCGAGAACAACTTCGTATGTGCTACGAGCTACGTACGGAGGATATTGAACGTTACCTGTTTGACCGTAGTTAGCACGCAGACGAGCTTGAGTTACTGACGGCAGGTTGTTCTTGAAGTATTCCATATTGTGGAGACCAATACCAGCACCTAATGAGAAGAACGGAGCGAACTTCTTGTCTGTACCAAATTGTGAAGAACCGTCCAAACGATAAGTGAAGTCAACGAAGTAGATATCGTTGTATGAGTAGTTAGCCATCATATAGAAACCTACCAAACGGCTGATGTTGTCGTCGAAGTACATCTTACCAACTTCTTCAGCAGCATACTTAGGATCTTTGAATTCATCTGACGGGAAACCACGATATGTACGTGAGTTGTGGTTTGATTTTGAACCTGTTGCGTTAACACCGGCAGTTGCACTTATAAAGTGTTTGTCAAATGATTGAGTGAATGTAGCGTGGAATTTAGCATCCCAGTTGGTTGTCGACATATTTGAAAGCGACAATTCACCACGTTTAGACAATGTCGGTTTTACAGTACCAATTTGGTTACCCAATTCGTCGTATTCCGGAATAGTCAAGTTCGGGTTTGTATATCTTGCAGCATTAGGGCTTGCAAATTTTTCAGACTTATCATCTTTCTTAGAAACGCTGAATTGACCTGTTACGCTCAAACGACCCACAATGCTCCAGTGCAATTGGAAGTTGTTTGTGATTTCAGTATATGTACCGAAGTCGCTGCTTGCAGAGTGAACGACGTCATACAACGGGTTGTCGATACCAGAACCTGAACCGATGTTCTTAGCCAACATAAATTTCGGAACAACTGCACCTGTTTCAAAGTCATACGGAGCTTCATAAGGCAACATTTGAGTATATGTGCTGTATGAGCCGTAAGGTGAGTTTTCACGTTCCATTACGTTCAATGTCACAGAGTTAGAGATCTTCAAGCTCGGGAGTTGGTAAGACAAACTCATATTTGCACCATAAACGTTACGGTAAGATTCTTTCATAACACCGTTTTCGTTTTGGTAGCGAAGACCCAATGAGAAACGGAATTCATTTGAACCACCGCTAACTTGCAAACTGTGAGTTTGGTTGAATTGGGTGCGCAACGGAATTGACAACCAATATGTGTCAACGCCTCTTGCAATGTTGTTTTGTTTCTTAATCAACTTTTGATAACCGCTAAGGCCGAGGTATTGGTTAGCAGCAACTTCCTGTGCAAGTTTTTCTTCTGCGTTCAACAGGTGATAGTCTGTCAAGTCTGGCGCTGTGATTGACGAGGTCATTGTGTAGTTGAAACGCAACTTACCTGGTTGCGGAGGAACTGAGGTGATTACGAATACACCGTTTGATGCACGTGAACCGTACATTGCAGTTGCAGCCGCGTCCTTCAAGATTGTTACGCTCTCAATGAGATTCATATCCATATCGTTGAACTTTTCAATTGAGATTTCGAAACCGTCCAGAATGATGATAGGCAAGTTAGGGTTTGTCTTTGTTTCGTATGGTGAAACTGATTCTGCGATGTCGAGTTGGCGGTTTGACATACCAGATTGTCCACGCATATACATTTCGGCCATAGTATTCGGGTCAGAACCCATATCGATGTTCTCGATGATACGGATACTCGGTTCGAAAGTTGCGATTGCTTGCAGCAGGTTGGTCGGTGATACAGCCATCAATTGTTCTTTCTTGATGGTTGTTTGTGTACCGGTAAAACTTGCCTTTCTTTGTACATTGAAACCGGTAACGACTGCCTCGTCTGCTGAGAGTTCTTCTGCCTTAAGCATAAGGTTCATTTCCTTTTCGCCGGCAGGGTTGTTGATTACTTTTTCAACTTTTTCGTAACCAATGTAAGTTACTACCAAAGTCAATTTTTCATTTGGTACCGACAGTGTAAATTCGCCAGTTTTGCCTGTCGACATACCGATAGTTGTGTTCTTTACAGACACAGATGCTCCTGGAAGAGGTTTACCCGCTTCGTCAACGATTTTACCTTTCAGAATCACCTTTGAAGGAGTCTGCTCAACACTTGTGTTAGTTTGTGCAGCGTGTCCCATTTGGGGCATAAATCCACACAAACCGAGAGCGATCATCGCCACGAACAAGCCCTTATTTACGGACTTTAGCGGCGGACACCAAGTTTTTGTAGAAATTTTCATACTACTTTTGTATTTAGTTAAACAATCACTGCTCTTCAGATTTTCTCAGAATGCGCCAAACTCATC
>JAZOQL010000257.1:0-11551 GCA_045656065.1 Rikenellaceae bacterium
CTGGCAACGTTACATTCAACGTTTACATCGACGCTCGTTTCGACGACGATTACAACACTAACGTTACTCCAGACGTTGTTGTAATGAACCAACAACAACTGCAAGAAGCTATCAACGCAGCTCAAGCAGGATACACAACTACAATCGTGTTTGGTAAAGACATCGTAGGTGACGTAACTATTCCTCAAAACGAAGGCATCAACCTCATTATCAATGGTGCTCAATTCAAATATGATGGTAAGATGACTATCCGCGGTAACAACCGCTCTGAAGGTGCTGAAACTTTGGTTATCAGAAACGTTAACTTCGAAACAGCTGAAGCTAAAGACTTCATCTGGGCTGATGATCAAAAATCACCTAACCGTTATGCTCACAATGTAACTATCGAAAACTGTACATTTACAGCTAAAGACGCAGCTATTAACAATGCTGTTGGCTTTAGAGTTCGTCAAGCATACAACATCGCTATGAAGGGTTGTACTGCTACAGATATGCACTCATTGATTCAAGCACAAAGTATTGGTACAACAGATGTGATCATTGATGGCGCAACTATCAATGGTGGTAAAAACGGTTTGGGTTTGAAGGTTAAGAATGCAATTGTAACTAACGCAAATATCAATGTAACAGGTTACGGTATCCGTTTCAATGGTGACTATGCTGAGTATGCATCTTTGAATGTTAAGGATTGTAACGTTGAAGCATTCCAACCGGTTGTCGTTCGCAATATGACTGCTGCTAACAACACTTTCAACTTCGAAGGTAACAACACATTTACAACAACAGAAGAGTATCAAATCGTTATCACAAAAGGTGATGATGGTGCTGCATTAGAAATTCCTACTGGTACTTACACTTTGACAGGCGCTGACGCTTTCAAAGTTTATCCTCGCGACTTTGAAATGGACGTAACTAATTCAGGTGAGTTGTCAAGTGCTTTGGCAGTGGCAAACGTTGTTAATGTTACTGAAAACATCTCTAACGTAGGTGTTGGTTTCGAAATCAGCAAAGACGTTATTTTGAATTTCAACAACAAAGAATTGAACGCAGGTTCTACAGCAGATTCAACTTGGTATGCACTTCAAATTTCTGGCGCAAATGTTGAAATCAACGATGCTAACTTCACACGCGCAGGTGTTTTTGCAGGTGAAGGTGCTAACGTAGTGTTCAATAGCGGTAAAATCAACCACAAACCAGAACGCACAAGCCGTTATATTTTCTGTGCACAAAGCGGTGCTACAATCACAGTAAAAGCTGGTACTTTCACAAACGATAGAGCTAAAAACAGCTATTTCTGGGCTGACAATGCAACTATCGTTGTAGAAGGTGGTACTTTCAATGGTGTAGCTTCAACTAAAAAAGTTGTTACAACTAATGGTGGCCAAGTTATCATCAAAGGTGGTACTTTCAACTTTGACCCGACTGCTTGGGTAGCTGCTGGTTACAAAGCAACTATGAACGGTTCAACTTGGACTGTTGCTGCTGAATAATTAGCGCTGCTAATAAAATAAAAACTCTGCCCACTCGGGCAGAGTTTTTTTGTCTAATACTCATCGTTCACCACACTCTTTGCATCACCTCGAGCGTTAGCTTGCAACGCTCGCCATTATAGAATGAGCGGAGCACCTCGCCAAATATATCATTCGGAGAGAGGAAATCGAACATAGTCATTGAGGAGCGCAGTTTCCTTGCATCAATATCGCGTTAATTTCATATACTACCGAAACTTAAAACTTGAACTTCGCCTTATGCCCACTGCTCAAGGATAAATAACAAAAAAGCTCCGTCAGCATTGACGGAGCCTTATTTTCATTGATAGCTATTCGCTTATTTCTTAGCAGAAACCAGACCGCTACGTTCAAGCAACGCCTTTGTCGAAGGCTCTTGACCTCTGAACTTGATATAAAGTGTCATCGGATCCTCTGTGTTACCCTTAGAAAGAATGTTGTCGCGGAATGATTTTGCTACTGCAGGGTTGAAGATACCCTCCTCTTTGAACTTCGCAAATGCGTCTGCATCAAGTACTTCTGACCACTTGTAGCCATAGTAACCTGCTGCGTAACCGCCCGAGAAGATGTGCGAGAATGTCGGAGCCATTGCAGTACCCTTAATTGACGGCAACAATTGACAATCCTTTGTAACGCTCTTTTCAAACTCTTCAACGCTAACCTCAATCGGAGATGTTTGTGTATACCAAGCCATATCTGCAATGCCGAATGACAATTGACGAACACTTCCATAGCCACTCATAAAGTTCTTAGCTGCAACCAATTTTTCAATCAGTTCAACCGGCAATTTTTCGCCTGTCTGGTAGTGTTCTGCAAACATATCGAGGAACTCTTTTTCATAGGCAAAGTTCTCCATCAACTGTGAAGGCAACTCTACAAAGTCGCGAGGCACGTTTGTACCCACAAGACTTTGGTAAGTACCTTCAGCCAGAAGTCCGTGCAGTGCGTGACCAAACTCGTGCAACAATGTTGTCACTTCATAGAAAGTCAGCAATGCAGGCTCGTTTTCAGTCGGTTTTGTGAAGTTCAACACCAGCGACACCAACGGACGAGTCTCTTCACCTATGGCATTGATAGAGTTTTCGCGGAACAGAGTCATCCAAGCACCACTCTTCTTTCCTGCGCGCGGGAAGTAGTCGAAATAGAGCAGACCCATCAAACGATCACCGTCATAAACCTCCATCACCTTCACATCTTTGTGATATACAGGCAATTTGTCATTTTGAACGAACTTCAGACCATACAACTTCGTAGCCAACATCAATACACCTTTTTCAACATTTTCGAGCTTGAAATAAGGTTTAATCATTTGGTCATCAACGCTGTACTTTTCTGTTTTGTATTTTTCTGACCAATAAGAGAAATCCCACGGCATCAATTCATAATCGACACCCTTAGACTTAGCATAAGCCTGAATATCAGCCACATCTTTACGAGCTGCGGGCAGACTCTTTTCCAACAGTTCGGTCAACAATTCAGTCACGTTGTTTCTGTTCTTAGCCATACGTTCTTCGAGAACATAATCGGCATAAGTCTCATAGCCCAACAATTTAGCCAGCTGATAACGCAATTCAACGATTCTCTTAACGATGTCCGAGTTGTCGAATTCACCACCCAGAGCCTTGCTGCTCGAAGCACGCCATAACTTTTCCTTCAGTTCGCGGTTTGTCGAGTATGTCAAGAATGGCGACAGGCTCGGATATTGCAGCGTAACAACCCAACCTTCCAGACCACGTTCTTTTGCTTCAGCCGCAGCACCAGCCACTGCGAATGCAGGAAGGCCGTCGAGCTGAGCAGAATCTGTAATATGCAGCACAAACGCATTTGTTGCGTCCAGCATATTCTTATCGAACTTGATGCTCAACTCAGAGAGTTCTTTTGTGATTGTGCGATAAATCTCCTTATCTTCAACCGAGAGAGCTGCACCGTTGCGAGCAAAGCTCTTGTAGGTCTTTTCCAACAGACGCATCTGTTCAGCTGTGAGTCCTAAGATTTCGCGATTGTCATAAACCACCTTAACGCGGCCGAACAACTTAGCATTGAGCGAAACGTCGTTGCTCCACTCGGTGAGCATCGGAGAAACCTCCATTGAGATTTGTTGCATTTCGGCATTAACTTCAGCATAAGTCAGGTTGAAGAAGATACCTGAGACGCGGTTGAGCAATTCGCCGCTACGTTCGAGAGCCTCGATTGTATTTTCAAACGAAGGTTCTTCCTGATTGTTCACAATCAAATCAACTTCGGCACGAGCCTGACGGATAGCCTCTTCGAAGGCGGGTTTGTAATGTTCATTTTTGATTTTGTCGAAGGGTGGAGCTCCAAACGGAGTACCGTAGTCCGACAGCAGCGGATTCTGATTTGTTCCGCCGCAAGAGCACATAGATACAAGTGCTGCCATAACAAATAATTTTTTCATATTTTACTGTTTAGAACTTTTTTCTCAGTTTGCAAAATTACTCTATTTTTTCGGAATTCTAAACATCCACCTCCATTTTTTACACACATCACATTGCCTCACCAATCTGTGTGGTACTCTTTTTGCACAGGCTACGTGATAATTTCCCAGCAAACGAATGAACACCAACGCCAAAAGATTAGACAACACTCTGAATATCACCATTATTATCTCAAGTTTTCTGCTTGTGGTAATGATATCCATACAGATTTTGCAGGTCATACCCACTGAATTAGACCTGATATTTCTGCGCATACAGTATTGGATATGCTTTCTATTTATGGTCGATTTTTTCTATCGGCTGTATCACAGCACTCACCGCGCCAAGTTCATCATTCACAATTGGTTATACTTCATCATCGCGATTCCGTTCGCAGTCATCGCCCGACGCATAACATTAGACATAAATCCTCTGACCGACTTCTTGTTAAAAATCATTCCACTTGTGCGCGGAGCATACGGAATGGTCATCGTAATCAATTGGATTACAAAGAATAAGGTCTCAAACCTGATGATTTCATATCTGATAATTCTTGTAGCGATGATTTGGTTTTCGGCTCTGATATTCTACTACTTCGAATCGAGAGTCAATCCCGAAGTCAAAGATTTCGAACAGGCCCTTTGGTGGTCGGTATTGTGCGCTACGACCGACGACTCGGACATCACTCCCGTAACCGACATCGGACGGCTGTTATATGTATTCCTGAGTATGACCGGAATGATGATTTTCCCGATTTTCACGGTATTTTTCTCCAACAAACTGAAACAGAATGTTTCATCAAATAAGGCGTCGTGAGGTCGATTCGGCTGTCAATGTGCAGTTCGCCCAATCGACATTTTCAATCAGCGCAGCTCCGCCTGCGAATATTTGTTCAACTGAAGGAGTAGCCGAAAGAGATTTCAGCGCAGTTCTGCCCGCAGTTGTAGCCCACATAACCACCTCCTCGAGCGACAATTCGGAATGATTTTCCAATACAAATTTCACCTCGTCGCACATCAGCAGCGAACTATTCGATGCTAACGAATCGGTACCCAGCGCTATTCGACACCCCTTTCTACGCAGCAATTCAATGGGTGGCTGACTCTGTGAAATATATTGATTTGAACGCGGGCACAATACCCAAGTAACATTCGAAAAGTAATCGTTGATTCGGTCTATATCCTCCTCTCTGACAAAGGTATTATGCACCAGCAACAATGGTCTGTCAGCCGAGAAATGCTTAATCAGCCTCTCTGCCGGAGTGTGACAATCTCCGAAATCGACATTCAGCCCTGCACTTTGATACCGTTCATACAGAGCCCCTCGACTCTCGAACAATTCCAATTCAGCTGGGTCCTCCATAAAGTGCACCGACACAGGCATATTCTCGTCTGACCGAGCAATTCGACTCATCAATCTGTCGCTTACCGAATAGACCGAGTGTGGTGTCAGTGAATACTCAAGTCCTAAATCCAGACAAAGTTCAGCAACAGAATCACCTTTGCCACAGATTTTGTTCAGCGCACTATCGCTATCCCTCAATCCGAAGAGCTCCACGAAATTATGATACTCCACACCCGAGCCACACTTCAGCGACAATCCATAGGTATCATTACAGATATCAGCCACAAGCGAAGTACCCTCGGCGAACATTTGCGACTGACGAAACGATGCAGCAGCAATCCTGTCAACTACACAACAGTGTTCACGCTGCGAATTCAGACTTCGAATAAAGCCGTCTAATCCTTGATTTTGGGTGATGGAGCCATAGAGATATGACAGCTCCAAATGGCAATGAGCATTGGTCCACGAGGGCACAATAATACCACTAAAGAACTCGACCGAAGCCATCGAGTCCAACACCGACCTATCCACCGATTGAATATCTACCAGCCTGCCATTATCAAATGTCAGCACTCCGTACCGAATCGGGGGCATAGGGGGGCATAACACCAATGGTGCTGCTATCCGCCTGATGTGGGGCATTTTCTACACGCTTTATGATATCAAAATTCAAACGTCTGGCCATCGAGCGCTCTCTCGATGAGAAATAGTCCAACGTGCGACTAACAACGACACTGTCTATCTGCATCTTGATATAAGGCTTTTTCACGTCTGCGAAAAAAAACAACACGTCGACCTTAACACGTTTTTCGTCAGGATTCAGAATCGGCAAATCCATCTCCAGCTCCTGATAACCATTGTTCGTATAGTGTCTGATATTTGTACCATAGAGTTTATCATCTTTGTCGTAAGTGGCAATGCGACATCTCATACTCAATCGGGTAGAGACCGTATCAATTTTGTATCTGAATTTGATTCTATAGACGCGGTTCGTATCGACATCGAATGCGAAATCGGCCTTAGTTGTTCGCTTGTCACCATCGACCATTATCGTATCAAAGCGCGTAAAAATCGTATCTCGGTTCTCTTCGATTAAATCTTTTTCAATCTTTTCATACATACGTTTATAATACTTCAGGCCTGCAAAGTCGCGGTTGAGCGAATCCAACGCAGCCGAAATGACCCACGACACTCGAGACGACTTACGCAGCGACATCTTGTACAGAGTATATCGAAAATCTTCCAACGTGTAACCATACTTTCTGAATATTGGTTCGTAGTGGCTCAACGTATCGTTCAAGAGGTTAGGCTCGATATTTCTCACATACGAGTTGGCAATGTAAATATCCTTCACAATTGAGACCAAAGTGTTATTGGGGATACTTTTATTTTTCTCGGCACACCCAAATGTCAGAGTCAACCCCAAAACCAAAAACAATATCTTTTTCATATTCTATTTCTTAATCATTTTCAACGTAGTTCTAACCGTAACGGCTGACATCAACCACGCCACACACACAACGCTGGCATATACCAAGATGACATCAACCAAATGTATATCAACGGGATAGTGGTCAATCAGGAAACTTTCGCCCTGCAACTTCACCCAGCCCCATTTTGCCTGACCCAAACATATCGCAGCACCAATAACTCCACCAATGACACCGCCGATTGCTGCAATCAACAATCCCTCGTTCATAAATATTTGCCCCAAGTCCGAGCGCGTAGCTCCGAGCGCCTCGAGCGTAGACAAATCGCGACGCTTGTCAATTATCAGCATAACCAGAGCACCAA
This sequence comes from Rikenellaceae bacterium, assembly GCA_045656065.1. Lineage (GTDB taxonomy): Bacteria > Bacteroidota > Bacteroidia > Bacteroidales > Rikenellaceae > CAJGBR01. The sequence continues at coordinate 7,082 of JAZOQL010000257.1, forward strand.
CAATTCCGAATGCTCCGATAACCATCACAAGCAGCAATATCGTGTAAATGCCCCACTTTTCGTACTGCATAATCTTGTAGAGCGACTGTTTCTGCTCCTCGCGGGTTTTCACTACGAATTCGTCACCCAACAGCTGCTCTAAATTTTGTTTCACCCTATCTGCATCGGCTCCGCCTGCAACCTTAACGGCAACAGCACTCGTCTTGTTCTCGCCCACCAAATTGCGAGCATACCTCAACGGCACGATGACAAACTCGCCATCTGTGCTCGCATCTAACGAGAATACCCCCACCGGAAAGAGCTTTTTGCTGCGCACACTCTCAACGGGCAGCAGTGGCGAAACGGGTCCATTCTTGGGCACATAAATGGTCATTGGGCGAATCATCTGCACATTCACGCCTAACGAGTATGCAACACCCTGCCCTACCACGGCCTGATTTATGTCGCCAAACTCCAACTGCCAGCGACCTCGGCTCAGAGTCCTGTCAATGGGCACGATGTGTCTGTACATTGAATCGACACCTCGCATTGTCCCCACGAACTGTCTGTTCTGATACTCGAAAAGCGCCGTCTGCTCGAGCATCAACGAGTAGAGTTCCACCCCCTCAACAGCGGTCAGATTGGGTATCTCTCTAAAAAACTTTCCCTTGGCAGCCTCGATTCTGATATCCGAATCGAAATTTTGATACATCTGCCGAATCATTCCGTCCAGACCGTTGAATACCGACAGCAGCACTATCATCGCAGCTACGGGAATTGCAACGGTAAAGGCGCTGACTATCGATATCAAGTTTATCACCGAATGCGATTTCGGAGAAAACAGATAACGACGTGCAATCCAAAGACTCAGCAGCTTCATCTTATTTCTTCAGCAGATTGTCTATATTCTCGATATATTCCAACGAGTCGTCGAGTCGGAAATCGAGCTCAGGCACAATTCTAAGTTGATTTCTCACACGCTGACCCAATGCTCGTCTTACCAGCCACACATTTTCAGTCAATCTGTCGACTATCTCCTCAGCCTTTGAATATGGGAATACGCTGAGATAGATTTTTGCAAAACTCAAATCCGGAGATACTCGCACAACGGTCACCGAGACCATTGCTCCCTGCACCAGATCGCGAGCCTCTTTCAAAAATATATCACTGATATCGCGTCTAATCTGACTACTTATCTTTTGCTGTCTTGTTGATTCTTGCTGTTCCATTATTTTTAATTTTATCTTTAGATTTTCCCAAACGATAGAATATGCCCAGCGACAGATTCAATTGATCCATTGGCGAACGCATCGGATTGCCCTCATATTTTGTGTGATTTTTGAGAATATCCGAATATCCGTACCAATAGCGAGCCTCGACTACAAATTCGAATCGCCCCACATAAAAGCCCAAACCTGCACCTGCCACAAGTCCATATCCCATCATATTGTCTCTGATATTAACCATTTCATAGTTACCGCTTTCAAACACTCCATCGCGATCGGACACCCACTCATATTTCGAATCCATATTATAGCAGACATAGACTCCGAGATTTGAGAAGAACTCGCCTCGACCCTTGAACAACTGCACATTTGGCTGCCACATAAACGGCATCATAATCGAATTGACCGTACGGCGATATGAGGTATCCGCAAATTGGTTTTCAGCACGCTGATAGCCCTGTTGTGCATAGAGCAGGTCGAGCTGAATCACACCCACATATTTTGTCTGGCTGCGATATTTCCAGCTTGCACCGAACGAGGTGAGTCCCGTAAAGAAGCGGTCATCGAGGATTGGCTCGAATCGTGATGTACCACCGCCAAAGCCTCCTCGCACACCCAAATAGTGCTGTGCCGATACGCTCTTTACTGCGAGCACCGACAATGCAAATATCATTAAAAGTATAAACTTATTTCTTTTCATTTTCAATTTTCAGTTTAGTGTTGATGTTCTTCGTGGTGGGTATTTTGCTCTTGGTGTTGATGATTATGCTCCGCAGGCTGAGCCAACGTGTCTGGGATAATCTCAGTTTTAACCACCTCTCTGCGAGCAAAAACCTTGTTCATATCCACGTCAATATCAATCTCCCAATTCTTTTTGCACAAAATCGTAGACGCCCCATCTTGATTGGTAACCAGACGCACACGCTCAGGAGCCACTCTGTGTTCCAAATCGCCCACGTCCCACTTCTCATTGCGATTGACATCTTCGATGACTCTCACCGCACAATTACCCGGCTCGATGTACTCGATTGTCAACTGTCCGTTCGAAACGTTTTTGATTTCTCTCTGGATTTTGAAACCTTTTACCGTTGGGTCAACCAGTTGGATTATGTAGTTCTTTAGCGAATCGGCGCCACTCACATTGAGTCTCAGGGTTGAATACTCGTCGGTCGTTGCCACCGTAAACGAAGCATTCAACGTATCATTGCGTTCACCGGCAATATTCTGGAACACTCCCTGAGGGATAGTCAGTCTGTACGAGCCACCCTTAACCCACTTTGATGACAACACCCAATTGCGAATATTGACGCTATCGCGCTCAAAATTCAAAGCCACTTTTTGCCATATTTCGCCTCGGACATTATATTCGAGCTGGATTTTAGACTTATCCACACTTTTCAGCGGATAGACAAACTCCAGAGGCAGATTCTCATACGGCAGCACATCGCCCTTAACCTTGACATTTACCGACAGAGGCTTTTTCTTTTCCTCTTTTTTATCATCGTCATCATCTGATTTCTTTTCAAAGAACGAGAGAGCGATAGGCTCAACGGCCGGTCTCATAACATTCAATGTATCAGGCTTTTGATACACGAGTCTACCCTTCAGCGTATCTGCCAGCTTATCCAGCGGCATATCAAACCACACTGCAATACTGTCACGTTCGGGTTTCAGATACTCGAATATCATCTGCGACTTATCAACGCCTTCAATCTCAAGGGTATCAATCTGTGGCCACGGAGCATTAAACTTCAGAATCATCTGATTTTTCATCGGACGTTTCATCTCATAGAAGTTCTGACGCGTAAGTGGTTTTTCCTTAAAGAGATAGAACACCTGCTGAGCATCTGCCAACTGCACCCCGGCGGTATCTTCCCAGAAGCTCACCTCGGGTTGATTGGCCGGATTATACAACTCGTCCGAGAGTGCAACCATATCAATTCCACGCTCATACATCTGATTGCCGTTGTTATCCAAGAAGGCATAGACACGATAGTCCATCGGCTTGAGGAAGTTTCGGACAAATATCCCATACTTGTTAGTTCTGCCCACCGACATTGCGCGCGAGCGGTAGAGCGTAGAATCAAGCTCCAACGAATCGGCCTTAGGGTCGAAAAATGCCACATATACAAGGTCTAACGAGTCGAGCGTATAGGCATCAAGAGCCAATCCTGTGAGAGTCATACTATCAATTTCGGCTCCGGTCGAGAATACGTATGTCAATCCGTGCAACACGTTACCCTCGTTATTATCGGCCAGCGATGCGCCAAAGTTCAGAGTATAGGTCACACCCGAATCGAGAGGCGCCTTCAAATCCACCACGACACTCTTGTTTTTAATCATCAGTGTCGGTTTCTTCGCGGGGAATGGCGACATAAAGAAGTGTTTTTGCTGATCTTTGAGCTGCACATACTCATCGAAAATAATCTCGATTCTCTCGCCCTTGAAGTTTGTAGATTTATATTCTGGAATCGCCCCCATCACAATCGGAGGCAACGAATCCTTAGGCCCCCCTTTAGGCGTAGTCTGCTGAGCACAGTCACTCAACGACACAACACAAAACAGCAACACAGCACACCACGCTCCGAGCTTGACACGTATATTGTTGTTATTCATCACCTTTTTTCCCATTTGAACAAGTTATATCTCTAAATTATTTCACAATTTTATCTTCGAGTTTCAGACGCAAATCTGCTGCCGCAATATTTCGAGCTATGTCACCACGTTCGACCAATGATATTGCACCAGTCTCTTCAGAGACCACAATAATCAGCGCATCGCACAACTCTGAGGTTCCAATCGCAGCTCGGTGTCTTGTCCCCAGATATGAGGGGATATCTGTTCGTTCGGTCGAGGGCAGCACACACCGCGCAGCTACAAGACGGTCGCCAGCAATCAGCACCGCACCATCGTGCAGCGGCGAATTTTTGAAGAAAATATTTTCCAGCAATTCGCTCGAAATCCGCGCATCGAGCATCTGACCCGTAGCCGTAAACGACTCGACACTATCATTTCGTGCGAGCAAAATCAGTGCTCCGGTCTTAGACATCGACAAATTATCGCAGGCCTCGACAAGCTGCTCAATCCACTCCTGACGCGCATCTTTAGCCTTTTTGCTACCTGAGAACAATCTGCGGATAAAGAAGTTATTTTTCCCAAAATGGCGGCTACCCAACATCAGCAGAAAGCGTCGAATCTCCTGTTGAAACAGAATCACCAGAGCGATACCCCCCACCCCGATAACCTGTCCGAGAATCATATTGAG
>JAZOQL010000258.1:0-12886 GCA_045656065.1 Rikenellaceae bacterium
ATTTGTATATTTGCAATACTTCGGTTCTTTCGCGAGAACTGATGTCTAAACTATAAATCAAATTAAATTTTAATATTATGTAACGATAGGATAACTGTGCACATAGCACAAGGGTTCTACGCATATCCCTGCCGACCAGAAGTCTTTCCGAGGTATGGAGAGAGGTACAAAAGCAAATAACCCCTTCGAGGGGATTGAAATTTTAATTTAATATGTTCGTAAAAGGACAAATCGATGAAAAGTACATCAAACAATTCGCAGCGTTGGGCGTTACCAACGAAAATGACATAATTACCATTCTTAACGGATTGGACAATATTGCTGAAATCGGTTATGCGTGGTATGTAAATAATAAAGCTAATAAAATGAATAATAATGATTAAGCGAAAAAAGAAATACGGCATTGATGAGATTATCAGCAGAAGAAAGACCCTTACGGCGAGTGGTAAGGGTAAATCGGCGACTTGGACACGAGTTTCGTCGGAGGAGCAGTTTAAGAGCAATAATTCAATTGACACGCAGTTGGATGCGTGCCACAGATATTGCGAAAATAACAACAAGGAGGTTAAGTACGATTTCGGCGGCACATTCGAGAGCGCAAAGAAGGCGGGAGATAAATTCTTGGAGATGATTGGCATAGTCCTCAACGACCCCGAAATTGACACTATCGTAGTATATGATTACGACCGATTCAGTCGTAATATGACCGAGGGTTTGACCTATAAGGGTCAGTTGAACCGTAGCGGCATCACCATCATTGCCGTCAATCAACCCGTAGATAAGAGCAATTTGCTGGCCGAACACATCGAGGCTATCTTGCTTATCGTTGCCGACATCGACAACGCGATGCGTAGGCATAAGTGCTATGAGGGTATGGTGGCGTGTATCAACCGAGGCGAGTGGTATGGTCGCCCGCCACTTGGGTACAATTCAAAGAAGGTGAACAAAGAACACCAACTAACCATCAATGACGATGGGCGCATACTGAAAAATGCTTGGGAGTGGATTGCCAACGAACCTGACATAACCCAAGCAAAGGTTGTGGAACGCCTACGAGCGCGAGGGCTGGATATTAAGAAACAACGCCTATCAGAGTGTTTGCGAAATCCGTTCTATTGCGGGCGATTGGAGCATAAGTTCCTCAACGGCAATGTTATAAAGGGCAAGCAGGAGAAATTGATTTCCGAGGCGTTGTTTGATAGGGTGCAACAAATTCTTGACGGTAATCACGGCGGCTATGAACAAGCCGCCATTACCCCTCAATTCCCGTTGAAGGGACATATCTTTTACAACGGTCATATGCTGACGGGCTACACGGTCAAAAAGAAGAATCTGGACTATTATAAATATAGCGGTAAGGACGGTTCGGTCAATGTATCGGCGAAAGAACTACACGCAAAGTATTCCGAACTGCTCGACCGTTTCAATGTGCCTATGGAACTTATCCCGATACTCGTTAATGTGTTGAAGCAAAAGTTTGCCGAGAAGGAGAACACGCAGGAAGATGACATCAACGCAGTGAAGAAACATCTGGCAACCATCAATACCTACATTAAGACGGCTAAAAAGAACTTCGCAATCGGTAAAGTGGACGAAGATGCGTACAGCAGTGCCATTGCCGATTTAGAGGCTGAAAAACGCTCTACGGAGGCGGAGTTGGAAAAAATCTCTGTGAACCTCTCGAACCTTGCATCTTATATTGAAGATACAATCAGAATTGCTTGTAATTTAAGCAGTTATTGGAATATGGGCGACTTTGAAGTCAGTCAAAAGATACAAAAAATGGTCTTTCCTAATGGGGTTAGATGGGACAAAGAAAATAGGGCTTATCTAACCGACTTCGGAAATTTGTTCTTTGATTTAATGTTCAGTGTATCAGATAATTACAAAAACGAAATCGCACAAAAAAAGGACGAATCTTGCGATTTGTCCTCTTTAGTAGCGGGGGCAGGACTCGAACCTGCGGCCTTTGGGTTATGAGCCCAACGAGCTACCAACTGCTCCACCCCGCGATGTTTTCTGAGCACAAAAGTAGTGTGTTTTTTCGCAAAAAACAAATAATTCGAAAGTTTTTTTTAACTCACTTTTATACCAGACTGATTCTTAATAAAATAAATTTTCTACAAAAGTGACTCTGACACCAATTCCGACAGGTCTTTCACCGGAATTTGACTAACCTTTGCAAACGATTTTTTGCACAACGGACACGCCGTAACAAGCATTTCAGCGCCGGTGGACTCAAACTGAGCAGCGGCCTCTGTCGCTATCTTGTAGACCTGAGGCGTTTCGATAACGGTATTGGCAAGACTGGCTCCGCAGCACAGGCCTTGTTCCGAGTGCTGAGCTGCCTCGCGCAGTGTCGCAACAGACCCTATCACCTCTCTTGGAGCCGAGTATATTCCACAGCCGCGTCCCAATTCACAAGGGTCGTGATAGGTAACGATACGACCATTCTTTTCGAGTTGCAGACGTTTTTGTGCGATTAATTCCGCAATGTATTCCGAGTGGTGCAAGACTCTAATACCTTGCAATTTGTACTCCTCTTTGAATACTTTAAGGCATATCGGGCACGATGTTACGAGAGTCTCTATCTGATGTTTGTGGAACAATTCTGTATTAAATTGCATCATCTTTTGTGCACCGTCAGCATCGCCGGCCAGCATAAGCGGTCTGCCGCAGCAGATGCCGCCATCACGGTCAGCCCACCACACCTGTTCATCGGCACTTTTGAATATGCGTTCCATCGAGTGCAGTATGCGTGGCGAGAGCGATGTCATACAACCTGCAAAGTATCCGACCTTGCCGCTGCCTTGAGAAGTGTCAATCTGGCTGGTGTATCCATACGGATTGATTCCTGTGCGCGGAACGCTGCCTTGACGACGATTCAATCGTATGGTGTTCAGGTCTATTCCCACAGGACATCGTTGTTCACATCTGCCACACATCAAACAATTATCGGCAATCTTTTGTGTAAGATTACCCTCGCGGCAATCTCTCAGGAAGTAGACCGACTGCATATTATTTACGCCTGCAGATGATTGCATCTGGCAGGGGTCGATGCAGATGCCGCACCTCGAGCAGGCTGCGATTTGAAATTTGTCTATTGCCGAGGGAGTATTCTTTGGTCTGATGTTGTAGTTTTTGAGGAATATATGTGGTATTTCTGCGAAAATGTGCAAATATCGCGAGAATGGCAACGACACCATAAATACACACAACACGATTGAGTACAACCACCACAGTGGCAGTTCGAGGCTTTCGATTGGCAATATGCCCGAAAGAAACGAGCCTACGGAATATGTGAGAAAACTTCCGCCTCGGTGAATTCCGCAGGTTGCGCTCTCGGCCAATAGTCGCACAGGGAATATCAACCACAGAGATGTGAGTGCGAAACGGTCTGCGAGTGTGTGTTTCGTAGCCTTTCTCATTCCCAGGATTGTTGATTTGAAACGCTTGATTACGGCCAATGCTACAGAGATGAGAATAATCAGCAGCAGTGCGTCCATAATCGGTGCGTAGTCAATGAGGTGAGCTACGTTGTCGGGCGCAACCGGAACGAAGAATCTGAAAAATACGTGTACATAGAGCGGGACAATCTGGTCGCTCAATATGGTTGCAGTTTCAATCCAACCTATCAAAATCAACAAAAACCACCCCAGAGCCAGACTCATATGCATATAGCCCAACCTCAGGTTTACACGATAAATCTTCAAGTGCAGCAGACACTCGGTGACGCACTCTTTAATGGAGATGAGAGTCTTTCGTGTAAAAATTGATTTGAAAAACTGACCTCTCTCCTGTGATGTGAGGTCTGCAAACCAATTGGCATATCTGTACATCAGCACGCCGAGCATAACCAGCACGCCGAGCGAAAAGGGGATTACAAATGGGTGAAAGTATATTTCCATTTTCAGAGTATTCTACGGAGTGTTAAAATTACGTTGCGCGTATTTATCCCTCTGGGGCAAATGATGAAACATTTTCCACAGAGCATACATTTTTCAGCCTCTTCGCGAGCCTTGTCGTACTCGCCTCTGCGCACCAGCGTATGCAGCTGGCGGAAGTTGAAATCGGTCAGATTTCCAGCCGTACAAGTCGCAGTACAACAGCCACACGCAATGCAGGATATCAGACTATTCTCTGACTCTTGCAACTGCTGAGCTATTGTCATATCGTTGCTGTCCAAATCAATAGACCGTTTTGTCACTATGCCGTATCCCCACTTCATCGGTTACAGTTTTTTAAGGTAGTTCATAACACTGTGAGCACACGACGTAGCATCGTGCAGAGTCTCGCTGATGTTCTTCGGAGCCTTGACCGTGCCAACCAAAAAGATGCCTTTACGTGCAGTCTCATTGCTTGCGTCGAATGGATTTATGGGTTTCATAAAGTTGCTCAGTCTGAGGTCGAGTCCGCAATCTTCCGAGAATGTGCGATTATTGCGGCCTGCACAGAATCCAACCATAAGCACCAACATATCGACAGTCATTCTCAGCGGGCGACCCACAAGTGTATCCTCGGCCTTGATTTTAATTTTGCCATCTATTGTCTGAGCGGCTTCGGATATTCTGCCGCGAATATGGTTGATGCCATAGTGTTGTTGCGATTCGCGATAGAGCTCCTCATAGCCCGGCCCGAACATTCGCATATCCATATAGAAGTTATAGACTTCGCAATCGGGGTATATCTGTTTAATTTCGATAGCCTGTTTAACACCCGTTACGCAACATACTCGCGAGCAGTGGTTCTGATTGACCTTCTCGTCGCGCGAGCCTACACAGTGCAGTATGGCTACTCTTTTGGGCATTTCGCCTTGCTTGGTGAATACGTATCCCTTTTTGAACATCTGTTCAAGGTCAACCGATGTTATCACGTTGTCGTATATTCCGTATCCGTACTCCTCTTTTATTGTCGCGTCAAACAGCTCGAATCCCGAGGCGATAACAACGGCATCAGCACTCAGGTGTTCGCCATTATCGAGAGTCACCCCCTTGCCCGTAATGTCGATATGTTTCACTTCGGTCGAGGTTATGAGCTTGCTACCCGACTCTTTATACTGTTTAATCAATCGGTCGAGCACCTCGTGCGCAGGAGTAAATGTCGGAAACAGTCTGTCCCATTTGTTGAGTTTGCCACCGATTGCGGCTTCGCGTTCGATAACGGTCGTAGCAACTCCCATTGATTCCAATGTCGAGGCAGTCATTAAACCCGCAATACCTCCACCAACTATGATTACATTTTTGTCCATCTGTTACAATATTTTAAGTTCTATATTGTCGAACGGTGAGGGTGCTGGTCGTTCGATATATTTTCCGTTATTGCCGAGATATTTTGCGCCCGGGTCATATTCTACGCCGAGTTTGTCCAACAGCGGCTCAACGGGCACCTGATGCATCTGCATACCCAATTCCCACGGGTCGTAGCCCAATACCAATCCGGCCATCTCCTCGTATGTCAGCACAGGGATACCCTCGCCATTCTGGCCATAGGATATACCCTCCAGCTCTTTGATTGCGTACTGCCATTTGTCGAGAAACATCGAACATCCCGGACAATTGGCAACAATAAAGTCAGGCTTGTACGGAGCCATACTCTCAAGTTTATGTTTCGAATTGGAGATAGAATAGCCTCTGTTTGCCATAACCAGATAGTTTCTGAAACCGAATCCGCAACAGTGTCTGCGTTCGGGGTAATCGACACTCTGACCGCCCCACGCCTCGACCATATCGCTCAGCACTCTGGGGAATTCCGAGCCGCCGTGGCTCGATTTCGGGAAAATCTTGTGATAGTGACAACCGATGTGGTCTACGACTTTGAGAGGTTCGCCTGTTTCTTTGTTGATTAGGCGGCGCACTCCGAGTTCTGCTATCTGTTTGCGATGGTGGTGTATGATATCTGAAGTGTGAGCTACGTTTGTGGGAATCTGAAACTCTCTGCCCGTAGCCTTGTACAAATATTCGCGAGTTTTTTCCAGCGTCTCAGGAAATTCGTGCCACGTGGAGAGTATTTCAGAATAGATGCCGAAAGATGTTACACACGACACTGCGAAGTTGGTCATCTGCGCTTCGGTCATAAGCGCAAATTGGCGAGCAACTACGGTCATAATGGTCTCCAGCGGCACAATGTCCGAGTGGTAACCAATGCCCGTACACGATGTGTGGTTAGCATCATCTAATACGTTTCGTTTAAGGTCGTTACGCAGAATATTTAGAAATGCTTGTTCCGAACCCGGGAAGAAATTCTGGCGAATGCAACTGCGTACATAGAAATAGTTATCATCGGCTACCTCTTTTTGGTAGTCGCTCCAGCGTTTAATGTCCATTGTGATTTCCGTTGTTTGCAGTTAACAAATGGTTCATATACTCCTCCGAGTGGCTGTCCATACCCATCATTCGGGCAGCCTCTTCCGAGTAGCGTTCTATTGTTTCGAACATTTCGGTACCACCTGTGATGTCGAATATCTTGTGTATTTCGTCAAGCACCTGCTGGTCAATTTCGCGCACCGTACCATCGCCTCGGCGTTGGTAGTTCTTGCCCAGACGCTCAAAGACTTCCGAGTCGTGCTCATAGACCCACTGCCAAACGGGACCCTGCTCGGGGTGGAGTTCGGGGTCGATGCGCTTGGGAGTCATACAGTAACCCGTATCGAGAATATTTTGGCCGATTGTGCGCTTGAGAGCCAACTGCTGACGACCCTTCTCCGAGTGAATAAACAGACCTGTCTTCTGCGAAAGGGTTCTCAGAGCCTGAATGACATATCCCGGAGTATTTCCCCTGGGGCAACGTGGTCTGCACGACATACATTCGCCACAGTACCAAATTGTTTCGCTCTTGAGCAGTTTTTCAATTTTATCGTTATCGGCTTCGAACACCGTAGTCACTATTCGGCGCGGGTCGTAATCATAGAACTCCGCAGCGGGGCACACCGCAGTGCACACTCCGCAATTCATACAAGACGACAATCCTTCGCGGAATCTGACGTCCTGCATCAGCATTGAGTAGTAATCAGGATTTTCACTATCCATAATAAACACATTTGTTTCGAAACAATTTCACGCTACAAAGTTACTCAAAACAAATGTGTCGGTATGGTAGTTTTTTGACCTATTTTGAATAAGTAAATATGCTTATTTCTGCTACTTAATTCTGAGTCGTCGTCCGATTCTCAGAGTTGTGGTTGATTTGATGTTATTGAGTCTACAAATCTGATTTACAGTCACTCCGTATCGTCGAGCAATTTTACTCAACACATCACCAGATTTGACTATATGCCAGATTTCGCGGCTTGCACGCTCGGCATTCTCGGCCTTAACCGGAGCCGAATCGTCGCTCAGCAATGGGAATTCAAGGTCCTCGTCCTCTTCGAGCAACTCAGATGCGCGAGAGTGGATATTGAAAAATTTCTTCTCGAGCACGAATGTCTGATATTTGAGCTCGCCATTTTCGAAGTCAATCAGGAATTCGGGGTCGAAAGTCTGGTCTTTGTAGCGAATCTCGAAGTGCAGGTGCGGACCACGGCTGCGACCTGTGTTGCCGCTGAAACCTATTACCTGTCCGGCCTTGACGTAATCGCCTACCTTGACATTGTTGCGCGAGAGGTGGGCATACCACGTTTCGAGTCCGTTGAGGTGGCGCACGATAATCAGGTTGCCGAATCCGCCCGAGTTGTATTTCGCATAACGCACCTTACCCTCGAACATAGCATAAATGGGCTCGTACATCTTCAGTGGAATATCCACTCCGTTGTGAGCTCGGCGGCGACGCGGACCATATTTCGAATAGACCTTGCCCTGAACAGGGGTATGAAATTCGCTTAGGTTGTCTACGAGGTGGAGCTCAATCTCCGCAGGCAGATCCCGAAGCTCTATGCTGCGATAGGCAAAAACCTGGTCTGTAACCCAATGCTGAGTATAAATCGGCAGCTCGCTTACCTTTTCTATGCCCGGACGGAAATACTCCCACGTATTGTTGCTGTACAATATGACACTTGTCTGCGGGTCGTTTGTATTGATTGTGTCTATTGGAATTCGAGGCAAATCTTCAAGTTTTGGGGCGTATCTCTGTGCCTGAACCGAAATGGTTATAAATGTCAATAACAAATTGGTTATGAGCAGTTTTTTCATCTGTCTATATACTATTGGGTTTATTTTTCGTTTTCTAACTGTTGAGCAATTTCTTCGAGTGAATCATAAAATTTCTGACCGAAACATTGAATCAGCGGTTGTTTTACAGCCTGATAGACTTTGATATTGAATTTTTTGCCACACTGTGCAGCATTTACGCAGGCGCTCCAGCGGTGATAGGTCAGTCCGTATGTACCCGTAGCAAAACGTTTTACGCGGATAGGGTATAATGCGCACGAAATCGGTTTGCGGAAACTGCATAAACCTTTGCTCCAGGCGCGTTCTATTGCACAGAGTGTCACGCCGTTTACTACGAACGAGAATGCACATTCGGCTCCGTTGACAAGTGGCGTAGTAAGGTCGCCGTCCGAGTCGATTACAGCAAGCCCGTTCTCTTCGACCGACTGCACACCCTCGGGTGTCATAAACTGTTTGAATGCCTCATACGACTCCTCAAGTTCGTGCAACTCCTCCTGTTCGAGTGGTGCCCCCGAGTCACCCTCCACGCAGCACGCTCCGTGACATTTGCTTGGGTCGCAGGCAAACGGTTCTGTCAAAATATCCTGACTTACAATCTTATCGTCTATCTCAAATAACATATTTGTTCAATCTATTTTTTAGTGTCTAAAAGAGCGATTGTTGTTGCTCTTTTTGTGGTTGATTATCTGTTTTTATTGCTGTCTCGCCATTGCCAATCATTGCCATAAATTGGTCGAGGTCAATTATCTGTGTACCATTTCTTTCGGCCTTTTCGAGTTTTGTTCGTCCCACCTTTGCTCCGGCCAGCAGATAGTCTGTCGAACCCGACACCGAGGTGAGAAATTTTCCACCGTTCGATTCGATTAACTCCTTGAGTTGCTCTCGTGAGTATTGCTCGAAACTACCCGTAACCACGAACGATTTCCCCGCGAGACTTTCCGATGCGAGCGCCTCCTTCTGGCTGTTCATCTGCAGTCCGAACTCGGCGAGTCGCGCCACCATTGTGCGGTTATCCTCATCGGCGAAGAATGCAATCACACTCTCTGCAATCGTGGTTCCGATTTCGGGCGCAGCGACCAGCTCCTCGAGCGATGCGTTCATAATCGCCTCCATTGAGCCAAAATGCGTAGCCAGATTCTGCGCCTTTGTCTGGCCTACGAATCTGATACCTATGGCGTAGAGCAGTCGCGCGAAAGGCACTTGCTTTGAACTTTCGATGCTCTTGAAGATATTGTCCACCGATTTTTCGCCCATTCTCGGCAATGACAACAGAGTCTTCCTATTGAGCGTGTACAGGTCGGTAATATCCTTAATCACACCATTTTCATAGAACATAACGATGGTCTCTTCGCCGAGCCCGTCAATGTTCATAGCCTTGCGGGATATGAAGTGTGTGATGCGCCCAACAATTTGCGGCGGGCAATGGCTTTGATTAGGACAGTAGTGACGCGCATCAATCTTTATCAATGGCGTATTACACTCAGGACATCTTTCGGGGAAGAGTAACGGAGTGCTCTCTATCGGACGCAACTCAAGATTTACACCTGTAACCTTGGGTATTATTTCGCCCCCTTTTTCTACATATACCGAGTCGCCGATGCGAATGTCGTGCAACATTATCTGGTCCTGATTGTGCAGCGATGCTCGCTTTACGGTAGTGCCTGCCAGGTGTACGGGTGTAAGATTAGCTACGGGCGTAACCGCGCCTGTTCGTCCTACGGAGAATTCGACACTCAGCAATCGAGCCTCAGCCTGCTCGGCCTTGAACTTGTAGGCTACTGCCCAGCGAGGAGATTTGGCTGTGAATCCGAGCCTCTGCTGCAGCGCAATGTCATCGGCCTTTATCACCATTCCGTCAATATCGTATGGCAGCGTGTTGCGACGCTCTGCCCACGAATCAATGTACTCCATCAGCTGGTCTACGTCATTGAATACAGCACTCTTGTCAGATATGGGCAATCCCCACTCAGCACAAGCTGCCATCGCCTCCGAGTGGCGTTTGTATGGCAGATTTTCGCCATAAATGCCATAAAGTATCGACGACAATCCTCTGCGGGCAACCTCTGCCGAATCCAAAAGTTTGAGTGTACCCGAGGCTGCATTTCGGGGATTTGCAAATGGTTGTTCGCCATCGGCCTCGCGCTCGGCATTGAGCCTGTCGAATGAACTGTGCGGCATAAAAATCTCGCCTCTGATTTCGAACAATTCAGGGTAGCCGCTGCCCAAAAGTTTCAAAGGTATAGACTTGATTGTGCGCACATTGCGCGTAACGTCATCGCCAACGGTGCCATCTCCGCGAGTCACAGCCCGAACGAGTTCGCCCCGTTCGTAGGTCAGGCTTATGGCCAGACCGTCGTATTTCAATTCGCAAACAAACTCGACACTGCTTTCACTTTCGCGACTCACCCTGTCTGCAAAATCGCGCAACTCTTCGAGTGAATAGGTATTGCCCAACGACATCATCGGATAGCGATGTGCTACCTGAACAAAGCCCTCGGCGATGTCGCTACCCACGCGTTGAGTTGGTGAATTGGGGTCGAACATTTCAGGACAAAACCTTTCCAAATCCTCGAGTCGTCGCATCATAACGTCGAACTCGTAGTCGGAAATTTCGGGCTTTCCCAACACATAATACTTGTGATTATGAATGTTTAACTCATCTCTGAGTCGTATTATCTCATCTTTTATGGTGTTCATTTGCAAATTTTTCAGGGTGTAAAATTAAAAAATATTTAGGGGAATACCACTGCGGTTTATGATATTTTTTGAAAAAATGCTAATTTTGTCGTTCTAAAGTTTTGAAATGGAATTAATAGACGTCAGAAAAGTTATAGAGAAAAAGAGTCCGCGGTTGGCCTCTCGGATTCCGAGATTTGTCACCAATTGGTTGTCGCGACTGATTCACCAAGAGGAACTTAACGAGTTGTTGATATATGGTGAGGGGTTGAGCAATGTTGAGTTTATTACGGCCGTTCTCAACAAGCTCGGGATAGAAAGAGAGCTTATCGGAACAGAAAATCTCGCCGAGGCAGAACGTCCTCTGTTTGCATCGAATCACCCGCTGGGTGGCATTGATGGGCTGATTCTGCTCGAGCAACTGAACCTCAAAACGGGCGCAACTTGTGCTGTTGTGAACGACCTGCTGATGAATGTCGAGCCAATCAAAGAGCTGTTTGTGCCGGTCAACAAGCACGGCTCGCAGAAGGGCGATTACGCAAACCGACTCAACGAACTGTGCAGCGGAGATGAAAATGTACTATATTTTCCTGCGGGACTCTGCTCGCGTTTGATTGACGGTAAAATCATCGACCTCGAATGGAAAAAAAGTTTTGTTCAGAAGGCGATTCAGAATAGACGCGATATTGTACCATTGTTCGTCACAGGGCGTAACTCAATGAGATTCTACCGCTTAGCTAAATGGCGCGCAAAGTTAGGCATAAAATTTAATATCGAGATGTTGCTGTTGCCAGACGAAATGTTGCGCCAAAAAGGCAAAAGAATAAGCGTTATAATAGGGGAACCCATCAAATGGGAAAGACTCAATTCGGAGCCCGATTATCGAAAATGGAGCCAAATAATTAGAAAAAGTTGCTACGACTTGATGAAAAAAGCGTAACTTTGCAGAATAGATTTACTTAAATGAATATGGAACCTATTATCCAACCGGTAGAACGCGAATTATTGGAACAGGAATTGTTGCCTGAATTTAAGTTGCGAGATACCAATTATGGTGGAAACGAAATATATGTAATCGACTACAAAAGTGCGCCTTCGGTTTTGCGCGAGATTGGCCGTCTGAGAGAGGTGGCTTTTCGCGATGCAGGTGGCGGAACGGGCGCCGAGCTCGATATCGACGAATATGACCTTGAAGACGACGGCTATAAACAACTCGTAGTCTGGGACAGCGAAGACCGCGAAATTGTGGGAGGCTATCGTTTTATCATCTCTCGCAGCTCGAATACGAAATATCTCTCTACGGAACACTATTTCAAATTCAGCGATAAGTTCAGAAACGAATATCTGCCCTACTCAATCGAACTTGGGCGTTCGTTTGTGCAGCCTAAATATCAGCGCCGCAATCTGAAATCGCTTTTTGCGCTGGACAATCTGTGGGACGGCATCGGTGCGCTGGTTGTGAATAACCCCGAGGTGAAGTATTTCTTCGGCAAGGTGACGATGTATGGCGATTACAATACAGAAGCGCGAGACCTGCTGATATACTTCCTGAACCGCTATTTCGGGGATAGAGACGGGTTGCTGACGCCGATAAATCCTGTGGAGATGAATATCGATTCGGCGAAGATGGAGTCGATATTTACGGGCGCCGATTACAAGGAGAACTACAAGATTCTGACTCGTGAAGTTCGCAACCTGAATGAGAATATCCCACCGCTGATTAATTCGTATATGAACCTGTCGCCGACTATGAAGGTCTTTGGTACGGTGCATAATCGCGAATTCGGCTGCGTTGAGGAGACCGGGATACTGATAACGCTTGAAGATGTGTATCCTAAAAAGAAAGAACGACACTTTATTAATTTGTAATTGAAAGAAAATCGATTGTTATTCGGAATAATAATTGATTTTCTTTTTTATAAAAAGTTGAGATTGAGATGTGTGATTGCAGAAATATTTTGAATAGGCACGAGCAGATGAGCAGTGGATACAAAAAAGGCAGTTTCCAAAACTATGAAAACTGCCTCTCTGAGTGGTGTCACCAGGAATCGAACCGGGGACACAAGGATTTTCAGTCCTTTGCTCTACCAACTGAGCTATGACACCAA
>JAZOQL010000259.1:0-2391 GCA_045656065.1 Rikenellaceae bacterium
ACAATACCGTTTTTCTCCTTGCTTCCGTTCACGTAGAACAGCACCTTAAATGTACTTCGCATAATCCAATTCTTTTTTGGTTACAAAATTAGTTATCAGCGAGTTGTACATTGTTATGCAGAATATGGCAGAGAGTAGAAATGAACTCCAACAACCTATAAACTTACCTCGTTAGTGGGTAATGGATAAGAAACCGTTCACCCTCATTACCTTTCATTTCATTGCACTTTTGCATCTGCGAGGCTTTCATCATAAGTCCTCATAAGTCATTGAACACCAGTGCCACCATCATTATTTCCCCTCATTCGTTAGATTTTTCCAGAGATAAATATTATCTTTGCACTTCAGTTGATAAAACATTAACAGTTATGAAGATATTACGTCTAAACGGAACCGACAAAAAATTGTATGCATTGGTTGCTCCGTTGGTTATGAACCCAGCGGTAATAAGACAAAACAATAACTATCCATACAAGACTTCGTCTAAATATATGTGGCACCTGATGGTCGAAAAAGAAAAAGATAAAGTTATAGGCTTTATTCCATTAAAACCGACCCTCAACGGATACTGCATCGACAATTACTACTACAAGCTGGATACACCCGAAATATTCGAACAACTGCTCGATGATGTACTCGAAGCCGGATATGAAGAACTGTCTGCCACTGCACATAAATGCGATGTTAAGGCATTTACGAAAAGAGGTTTCATACTCCTGACAGAACTGAGCAAATACTCAAAACTTATCAAAGCCAAGTAAAATGATAAGACCGCTGAACGTATATGAGGCTACGAATCGCAGATTGAAAAAAATCTTCGACAGTTTCGATTATGTCTACGTCTGTTTTTCTGGCGGAAAGGATAGCGGAATACTGCTCAACCTGTGTATTGATTATATCCGTAAGTATGCACCCGACCGCAAACTCGGAGTGTTTCATATGGACTATGAGGCTCAATACCAACAAACAACCGACTATGTAAAACGCACGCTCAGCTCGAACAGCGACATTCTGGAGGTATTCCACTGTTGTGTTCCGTTCCGAGTTGTGACCTGCACCTCGATGTTCCAATCCTATTGGCGGCCGTGGGAGGAGTCCAAACGCGAACTCTGGGTGAGAGATATGCCTGAGAATTGCTACACGGCAAAGGACTTCGACTTCTTCTCTGAGGATTTGTGGGACTACGACTTCCAACTGCAATTTGCAATCTGGATTCGCAAATTCAAAAAGTGCAAAAAGGTCTGCAGCCTCGTGGGAATACGCACACAGGAGAGTTTCAACCGCTGGCGAGCAATTCATAGCGAAAAAAATATAAATAAACTCTACGACAACCGTTGGACTCACCGTATTGACTACAACGTTTATAACGCCTACCCTCTCTACGATTGGAGAACGGCCGACGTGTGGATTGCCAACGGACGATTCAAGTGGGACTACAACCACCTATATGACCTGTACTACCAAGCTGGCATTCCATTGGCAAAGCAACGTGTGGCAAGTCCGTTCATATCGGAGGCTATTGCTACGCTGAACGCCTACCGCGTAATCGACCCCGATACCTGGGGCAAGATGGTCAGTCGTGTGAATGGTGTAAATTTTGCCGGCATCTACGGAAAGAGTATGGCAATGGGCTGGAGGTCGATAAAATGTCCCGAAGGATTCTCGTGGAAGGACTATATGTATTTCCTGCTCAATACGCTGCCGTTTAGCATCAGAAAAAACTACCTCGACAAACTGCATACAAGTATGAAGTTCTGGCGTGAACGAGGCGGCTGTCTGAGCGAAGATACCATAGCAAAACTAAAAAAGGCTGGAATAAACTTTACATTCGGCAAAACTTCGGGCTACCACACCGAAAAACGTACGGTGAAAATGGAATACATCGACGACATTGATATCCCCGAATTCAAGGAGATTCCGAGTTACAAACGAATGTGCGTCTGCATACTGAAGAACGACCACATATGTAAGTATATGGGATTCACAATGAACAAACTCGAAAAGGATATCCGAAATAATGTAATGGAGAAATATAAATTTTTGATAGATGGCTGATTTTAAGAGTCCGGTATATAATATAATTTCAGTTCCGGTAGAGAAGATTGTTGCTAATAATTACAACCCAAATATCGTAGCTCCACCAGAGATGAAGTTGCTCGAACTGTCAATTTGGGAAGACGGCTACACGATGCCGTGTGTGTGCTATTACCTTGCCGACTGCGATAAGTATGAACTCGTTGACGGCTACCACCGATATATGGTAATGATGACCTCGAAACGAATCTACGAACGCGAAAAGGGGCTGCTGCCCGTATCGATAATTAACAAGGATATCTCCGAACGTATGGCATCGACAATCAGACACAATCGCGCTCGCGGGGTGCACTCCGT
>JAZOQL010000260.1:0-3271 GCA_045656065.1 Rikenellaceae bacterium
ATTTGTTGGATTTTATCAATATCGAAGAACTTGATACGCGAGATGAAGATTTGAACGAGCGTGTGCTCGAAAAATCCATAGTGGATAACATCAAAAGGTTTATTCTGACATTTGGACAAGATTTTATCTTCGTAGGCAACCAATACAGATTGGAAGTATCGGGCGAGGAATTATTTGTAGATTTACTTTTCTTTAATCGAGAACTTAATTCACTTATTGCCGTTGAACTGAAATCAGGAAAATTTCGCTCTTCGTACTTGGGGCAGTTAAGTACATATCTATCAGCTCTTGATACATATGTAAGGAAACCGCACGAAAACCCCGCAATTGGCATCTTGTTATGCCGTGATATGAATCAATCATTTGTCGAGTTTGCCATCCGTGATTATGACAAACCTATGGGTGTTGCAACTTATCGAGCAACGAAAGATATGCCCGAACGATTACGTAATGCGCTACCCGATATTGAAGAATTAAAGAAACTGCTATAATTGAAATGCCGGCGAAAGAAAATTATCATCATTCTCTTTTCGCCTGCATTTCTTTTTGTACCTTTAAGGCATCAAGAGTTATTACATTGGAGTATAACAATTAAGAACTCAGAAATACGAACGGTTGCTATCTCGTTACCCAATTTTCAAGCAATCCGGATAACCGTTTAATTCTAAGATAATTGCAAATTTTGCGTTTTTTGAAAAAATTAATACATATGAAAAAATCTTCCTTTGCATTATTACGCACATTTTTGTTGCTACTCTCTCTTTCCTTCTGTGCTACTTCTTGCGATGAACTTGATATAGATAATCCATTTGGCGATTTCAACAAGCAAGAAAATGATACAACTTCATTTGCTTTATATCAGTTTGCTGAAAATTCTTTATCCGGTTGGGACGAGGGTTACTTTTATTCGAATGAGGATGGAAGTATCTGTCCTTATTATATTGTATCAAGCACAGATTCTATCAATGGCGACATTATTGTGTGTCTGAATGAAACAGTGAATACAGATGTCAACAACTCCCTTACTTTCCATTTTTCAAAAGAAGGTGATGTTCTTGGAGTTCTGCTGCCAGGCTATCGTTTGGACGCGCAGTCCTACGAAGAAAAAGTGGATTTCGTCGCATATGATGTACAAGGTGAGGCACAGGGCTTTTTTAGTGTTCCATATATAAAAGCAGACTCGTTGATAAAGCCAATGACCCGTTCGCCATTTTTTAACAGCAAAGGAGAATTCAGCGTATCTAAGACAATGAATTTTGTCGAGTTTGGTGAAAAAGTGACAAATGTGTTGGGTAATATATATAATCTGAGTGAAGGTAATTATGGCGAAGTGGTTGCCGATTTCCTTTTAGGGAATATGACCGGTGTTGTGAAATCATTCTTCGGTCGCATCTTTGTTCCTTTGACAGTAAAAGGAATATTGGAATGGGCTTATGAAGAGGCTAAAAAGTGCTGGATTGGTGATGCTTCTGTCCAAATCATTTCTGTAAAGCGTACGAGCGAAACAACTGTGACTGTTGAGGGTGCCCTTAGTGACACATATACTATACCATTGATTTATATGACTGTTGTTGATGGTGTTGCTGATTACAAGGAGAACGTTGTGCGTTATGGTGTTGCAGTTGGCAAGAACAGTTATCCGGGACTTTATTTGAATGAGAATTGTTCCGACTTGAGAACTGTTACCGATGACGGAGATTTTTACTTTACTTTCTATATGGATGAGACTCCGGGTGAGGTCTTTTATTTCCGTCCATTCCTGGTTCCGGAATCCAAGTTAAAAGGAGAAGATGCTCTGTTCCCGACACCCGTTACTTGTATAAGATATGGCAAGGCTAAGGAGTTTATGGACTTTAGTGTTGAAATGTCAAATTTTGAACAGGTTAAATGTTTGAAAAATGGTAAGAAGTATAATGTCCAATTTACGATAGATGCATCGATACCCGGTCTGTTTGATGACTTGGCCAGTTGGGGCTTTGATGTTAAAACAAAATCGGGAAATTATGAAAAGCGTTATTATGCAAACGATAAGGGAGAATATATTCCACCTACGAAAAAGAGTTTCACGTGCGATGTAGATATTGTCGAGGCAGACATTGAGAACTTGAACAATGAACGTTTGGCCGAAATTACTATAACTCCATTCATTGTTTGCAGGAACAGCTTGCCGTCAATGAGATTTTTTGATGAAGAAAAATATAATCTTACAATAACAGATAATCTTTGTCCCAATCACAATCATCCTCATATGATTGACCTTGGTTTGCCCAGTGGCATCAAATGGGCTACTTGCAACGTTGGCGCAACAAAGCCCGAGGAGTACGGTGGTTACTACGCTTGGGGTGAAACCGAGGAAAAAGGAAATTATGATTGGAGTACCTATAAATGGTGTAATGGCACTTCAAAAACACTGACCAAGTATTGCAGAGATGATTATTACGGCACTGTTGATAACAAAACCACTCTTGAACCCGAGGACGACGTTGCCCACGTAAAATGGGGTGGCAGTTGGAGAATGCCTACTGAAGCCGAGGAAGAAGAACTGCGCACCAACTGCATCTGGACTTGGACAGCTATTAACGGCGTTAATGGTTGCATAGTAACCGGCCCTAACGGTAACTGCATCTTCCTCCCCGCGGCGGGCTACCGCTCCGGTGCGAATCTCAGCAGCAGTACGAATCTCTACAGTAATGGCAGCGACGGCTACTGCTGGGTGAGTTCGTTGGGCGATGGTGACCGCGCTTACCGCTTGAACTTCCGCAGCGACACCCACGGCTGGTACGACGAAAACGAGCGTTGCTACGGTCACAATGTGCGCCCTGTATGTCGTGGTCATTATACCGTATCTGTTTCAAGCGATGAAAATGGTGCTGTTACAATAGATGGCGCGGATGTAGATTCAGCAACTGTTGCTGATTGTGCTACAGTAACAGTTACTGCTACAGCTAATGATGGTTATGTATTCATCGGTTGGTTTGTTGGTGATAATAAAACAGCGGTAAGCACAGATGCTGAATATACATTCACAGTAAGTGAAGACGTTGTTTTGGTTGCGAAATTTAAAAAGATTGTTCCATCATTGGAAGAAGGAGCTGTAGACCTTGGCTTGCCCAGTGGCATCAAGTGGGCAAGCCACAACGTTGGTGCAATAAAGCCCGAGGAGTACGGTGGTTATTACGCTTGGGGTGAAACAAAGGAGAAGGTAAACTACGATTTGAGTACCTACAAATGGTGCAACGGTAGTGGTACTACAATGACAAAGTATTGCACT
>JAZOQL010000261.1:0-1104 GCA_045656065.1 Rikenellaceae bacterium
TGCAGGGCTTGAGGTTGTAAAACCTTCGATGCCGACGGGCATTCCCATCGCCAGACCCGTTGCAATAAGTGTGATAATCCAGCCAATAGTTGACATACCGTACATCCAGCCGAAACGCTTCATTGCGAAGTAAGCCTTCAGCGCCATTGCGTAAATCAACTGAGCTACACCGACATAGATTGCTACGGTGAACATCTTGTCTTGCGCTACGAACATATCTTTGATATTGACCAGCGCGGGTACCTTTGCCAATTCCACTCCGAAGAATGTACCTGTGAGGGCTCCGAACAGCACGGTTGAGAGTCCGCACCAGAAGATGAGGTCTGCCACATCACGGCCGCTGCCCTTGAGTTTGAAGTGCAGAATTGCTGCTGCCACAACAAAGATGAGTCCATATCCTGCGTCGCCCAGACAGAACCCGAAGAATATCATAAAGAAGGGCGCAAAGAATGGAGTCAAGTCCGTAGCGTGGTAGTTCGGCAGTGCGTACAGATTCGAAATAACTTCGAACAGACGTGCGAACTTATTGTTTTTCAGCACTACGGGTGGATTGTCCTCGATGGTCGGAGCCTCCTTGAACGAGATGATCTCCTCCTCTGCAGCGAGGAATTCGTCTACATTCTGAGCAGTCTCCTCCTTCGCCCAGCCTTCGAGAACTACGAGCGAACCTTCGGCCTCGCGGCTACCGCCTGCAACCAGAACCTTGTCGAGTTGCATCTGGCTCTTCAGTTCGTTGGCTACGGGAGTCAGCAGTTCGCGCGAACGTGCACACTCCAGAAGTGCAGTGTTGCACTCTGCCATTCTGTGCTCCAACTCCTTGATTTTAGCCTCTTTCTCGGTGTAGTCGGTTTGCGGAATCTTCACCTCTTCTGCCGAGTTGAGTATCAGCGGTTGTTGAGAAACTTCTCTCACAGCAGCAAAATAGCAGATGCCCTTTTCCGATGAGATTAACTCTATGGCAGCCAACTGACTCCACGCTTCAAGTTGCGATTTGAAGATGTTTTCGTAACTTGAGAACAGGTGAATTTCGAGTCCTGCAGCTTTAATCTTTTCGATTTGCTCGTGGTTGAATGTGCCCCACACGCGCAACGAGTCTGCTTCACC
>JAZOQL010000262.1:0-8242 GCA_045656065.1 Rikenellaceae bacterium
GCAATCAAAAAACTGAGCGGGAAACAGAGCGAACTGACTATCTCCTGTCCCAATCTGAGCAGCATATCTGATTACGCAAAGGTTGATAATCAAACCTTTAAATTACTAAAGAGAAATCTGCCGGGGCCATTCACGTTTATACTCAAAGCCTCGAGCCGAATGCCGAGCAAATTCCTCGAAAAGAGAAAAACGGTCGGAGTCAGATTGCAGAGCAACACGATTGCTCAGGCTATTCTGGAGGAGTTAGGCGCACCAATGGTCACAGTGTCGATTCACGCAGAAGAGTCTGAATGTGAATATATGACCGACCCGGAGCTGATTCACGAACGCTATGGCAAATACGTAGAGGCAGTAGTCAATGGAGGCATCGGAAAAATTGTTCCGTCAACGGTGGTCGATTGCTCGGACAACGAACCAGAAATAGTACGTCAAGGTCAAGGAGAATTAATTTTATAGGTATCAAACTTTTATACATTATGAGAAATAGTTTATGGCATCAAGCCGCCAATACAGGGTTGATAATCGGAGCGCTCTCGATAGCACTCGTCTTTCTTAACTATCTGTTGAGCGACATCATTCAGTTGCAGGAAAAACCGCTGGCAATAGCTACGACGCTGATAAATTTCATAAAATTCGTAGTGCTGTTTGCGCTGCTGTGGAGTGCGTCGGTGAGATATGCCCGCCGAATACCCAAAGGCGAGTTCACGTTTGGTCAGGGACTCGGATTTGTAGTTATGGCGATGGTATTCTCAGGCTTCTTAGCCGGAATCGGTTACTATATTCAATATGTAAAATTGGCTCCGGACTATATCTCCGAGGTGGTGGACAAATTCCCGTTCGAAGATGAAAACGTAGCTGAAGCTACGAAGAAAATGTTGTCAAGCGCAGGATACTGGATTATGGTGGCAGTATTCCAGATGGCATTCTTCGGAGCTATCATCGGTGTAATAATATCATTGATAATTCGTCGCAAACACGCTGTGATTGGATGTGACAGAGAGGAATTATCTCAAGAAAACAATTCAGATGAAACAATTCAATAAAGATATTTCAATTGTAGTTCCGACCTACAACGAAGATGAATCAATCGGAGAGCTGGCCGACGAGATTGCATCTGTACTGCTGCCCGAAAAGCTGAGCTATGAAATCATCTTCATAGACGATGGCTCGACCGACAACTCGTGGAACGAGGTGATTCGCCTGTCAGAGAAGTATCCCGATGTTGTGCGTGGCATAAAATTCCAACGCAACTATGGCAAGTCGGCAGCTCTGTACGAGGGTTTCAAAGCAGCTGAAGGCGAAGTGGTAATCACAATGGACGCCGACCTGCAAGACTCACCGAGCGAAATCCCCGAACTGAGACGAATGATTCTCGAAGATGGATTTGATATGGTCTCGGGCTGGAAACGCAAACGCTATGACCCACTGAACAAACGACTGCCCAGCAAGTTTTTCAATGCTACGGCACGCGCAGTGACGGGCATCAAACTGCACGACTTCAACTGCGGACTCAAGGCCTATAAACATAAGGTAATCAAGAGCATCGAGGTCTATGGCGAAATGCACCGCTGGATTCCGTTCCTCGCTAAACGCGCCGGATTCCGCAAAATTGGCGAAAAAGTTGTACAACACCGCGCTCGCAAGTATGGATTCTCGAAGTTCGGCTGGGAACGTATGATTAAAGGTTATCTCGACCTGCTGACCGTAACCTTCACCGAACGTTTCAGCAAAAGCCCGATGTACTTCTTCGGCAGCCTGGGTACACTGATGTTCATCTTGGGCGGCGGTATCGCAGTATGGCTCATCGCCGAAAAACTCATACGCCAGATGAACGGACTGCTCATCAGACAGGTCACCGACCAGCCACTGTTCTACATCGCGCTGGTTATGGTTATAATTGGCACACAAATGTTTCTGGCAGGTTTTTTGGGCGAACTCGTTTGCCGCAAATCACCCTCACGAAACGACTACTTGATTGACAACAAATTAAACGTAAAATAATGATTCAAAGAAAACAAACTCTGTGGTTACTGCTCGCAGCAGCAGTGCTTATCCCCCTCTGGTTTATGCCCTATGCATCGTTTATCGCAGGCGAAGAGGAGTGTCAAATTTATGTAAGAGGTTTAATGAATGTCACAACAGGCGAAATGGTTGATGCTACGATGAGATTTGTAATTCTCATCTTTGCTACGCTGGTGCCCGTTTTGTCAATCTTTTTCTACAAACACCGCAAGGCTCAGTTGGAGTTCTGCATCAGCAACATCATTCTGTGCGTAGTGATTGCAGGTCTGATTGTTGTCGACTGGAATGCATTCAGAAAACCGATTGAAGGCTCGGATATCCACGCATTCAAACTGAGCCTCATCGCAGTCGTACCACTGCTCTCAATGGCGATGAACTATCTCGCATACCGTAGAATTATGTATGACGAATTGTTGATTAAATCGCTCGACAGAATTCGTTAATGAGTGAAAAGGTAATTGATATAGTCGATATCGACCCACAATTGTTGTATGGCTCGGGAAACAGGGTGATGAATCACCTGATAAGAAAATTCCCGAACTGTAAGATTGTTGCCCGAGGTCGAAAAATCAAAATATCGGGTGACGAGAATAATGTCACTGACCTCTATGGCAAGGTGCTGGACTTAATGGAGTATATTCGCCGTTATGGTCACGCTTCAGAGGATACGATAGACCAATTGTTCGATTCGCCACTAATGCCCGATTTGCCCTCGGACGAACACAATAAAGATGTGATTGTCTATGGCAATAACGGACTCGTTGTCAGAGCGCGCACAGCAAATCAACGCCATCTGGTGGATTTGTACGACGACCACGATATGATTTTCACCATCGGACCAGCAGGTTCGGGTAAGACATATACGGCTATTGCGCTGGCAGTAAGAGCCTTGAAAAACCGAGAAGTAAGACGAATAATACTGACTCGACCGGCGGTTGAGGCTGGCGAAAAGCTCGGCTTTCTGCCCGGAGATATGAAAGACAAACTCGACCCATATCTCAGACCGCTGTACGATGCGCTGAACGATATGATTCCGCCTCACAAACTCGCGCAGTTTATGGAGGAGGGCATCGTGCAGATTGCACCGCTGGCATATATGCGAGGTCGCACACTTGACAATGCTTTTGTGATTCTTGACGAGGCGCAGAACACTACACGCGAACAGTTGAAGATGTTTCTGACCCGAATGGGTCGCTCGGCAAAGTTCATCATCAATGGCGACATAACTCAGATAGACCTGCCGCGCAAGAACGATTCGGGACTGATGTCTACGGTCAAACTTCTCGAAAAAATCAAGGGTGTCGGAATTGTTATGTTCGACAATTCGGACATCGTGCGCCACCCGCTGGTAGGCAAAATAGTGGCAGCATTTGAAAAAGAAAGTAAATCAACTCAAAGTGAATAACAATGGAAAAAGCAGTTTTAGGAACCGAATTCAAATTTGACAAACAGGTCAATCTCTATAAAGGAAAGGTTCGCGACGTTTATAACATAGATGACAAGTATCTGGTAATGGTAGCAAGCGACAGAATCTCGGCATTCGACGTAGTTCTACCGAAGGGTATCCCATACAAAGGTCAGGTGCTCAATCAGATTGCCTCTAAATTCTTGGATTTGACATCGGATATCTGTCCCAACTGGAAGATTGCATCTCCGGACCCAATGGTAACAGTAGGACACAAGTGCGAAACATATCCCGTAGAAATGATTGTAAGAGCCTACCTCACAGGTAGTTCTTGGAGAGATTACAAAGCAGGTGCGAGAGAAATATGCGGCGTAGCAATCCCAGATGGAATGCGCGAACACCAACGATTCGAACACCCGATTATCACTCCCACAACTAAAGCAGAAATCGGCGACCACGACCAAAATATCTCTCGCGAAGAAATCATCGCTAAGGGACTTGTGTCAAAAGAGGAGTACGAAAAGCTGGAAGAATATGCAATGAAATTATTCTTGCGCGGCTCGGAAATTGCAGCTCAACGTGGACTTATTCTGGTGGATACAAAATATGAATTCGGTAAAATCAACGGTGAAATCTGCCTGATTGACGAAATTCACACACCCGACTCGTCACGTTATTTCTACGCAGACGGCTATCAGGAACGCTTCGATCGCGGCGAACAACAACGTCAATTGTCAAAGGAATTTGTTCGCGAATGGCTGATGGAACACGGATTCCAGGGCCGCGAAGGCGATGTGCTGCCTGAGATGAGCGACGAATTCGTGGCAAGCGTGAGCGACAGATACATCGAACTCTATGAACACATCACAGGCGAAAAATTCGTGCGCGATGATTCAGAAAATATCGAATCGAGAATAGAAGGAAATGTAAAAAATATGTTGGCTCGATTGCTCTAAGAGCAACAACCCAATCTGCTGATGGCTACGTTTAATTGAGATTTTAACGTAGCCATTTGCATTTGCTGTGATTTATAGCTATCTTTGTTGTTGTATTTCAATATTTGAATGAGAGTGAATAGTAAATCATACAAACTAAAATCGCACCTGTGGCTGATTGCAGGGCTGTTGTTGACTATGCTATGGCAACCTGCTGCTGCTCAGGATATAAATGGGGTGAACAGCGAAACAGAAAGTCAAGTAACAAACATTGACGAAAAGCAGGAAGAACCTAAAAAAAAGAGACGAAAACGCGATAAAGAGAACTCGGAAGAATCTGAATCGGATACTACAAAAAAAGTTCGCAAACCTCTGACCTCGTACTTTTTTGACGATTCGCTCAAAACGCGAACCATCTTTGCGTGGAATGTCAATCAGCAATTCAACCGCATCGACACCATTACGGTCGATACGATTATGCAAAATTTCGAACAGGACTATCCATTTTTCCACAACACAGACGTAGGCTCGGCGTGGCTAGGTAACCTCGGAGCCGCATCAATACCGTTGAATGCTCGACTGAGACCTCAGTATCAGAACTTTTCGTTCGTACAGGCCTTCGATGCCTATCTGTTTCATCCGTCAAAGGCAAGGTATTTCAATGTCAAAAAACCATTCACACACCTCTCTTATTTCGAATCGGGACAGAAATCCAAAGCCGAAGAGCAACTGCGCGTAACCCACGCTCAGAACATCTCGCCATCATCGGGTTTTAATCTCGATTACAAGAATCGAGGCACCAAAGGTATGTATACAAATCAGAATGCAAAGGATAAAAACTTGTCATTGGTATTCTCTCACACAGGTAAAAAATATTCGCTGCACGCAGGTTACATATATAATATGGGTGACATTCGCAATAATGGTGGTGTTCAGCGAGATAGCGATGTGGCGGACACTGTGTTCGAAGATCCCGCAAATATTGACGTAAGGCTGCTCGATTCTAAAACCAAATTCAAGGGCAACTCGTTCTTCGCAGTCCAATCCTATGCGTTGACCTTCTCAAAATCGGAAGACGAAAAAGCATCAATCTCGGATAAGAGTTCGCTCTTCTTCGGACACGCCATTGAGTATTCGCGCTACAATATGACCTATACCGACACGAAGGCTCAGAGTGGCGATTTCTACCAGAATTGGTATATCAATCCTACGCAAACGGCCGATACGATGAGCGAGTCGAAACTCGAAAACCGACTCTTTATGCAGATTCAGCCCTATGACCGAAATGGAGTGCTGGGGTTGATTGATGCGGGGATTGGCTATTCGGCACACAAATACTATCAATTTTCGCCAGATAAGTACATAACTCCGCAACTGAGTGGTGTGAAAAAGAGTGATTTTTATATTTATGGCGCAGCTCAGGGTGCGCTCAAAAAGTATATTCAGTGGAGCGCAAATGGTAAATATCACTTGACGGGATTGAGAAATCAAGACCTCAGTCTGAATGGCGAAATGAACTTTTTTGCATTCGTAAACAATCGACCAATCACACTGAATGTCAAGGCCGGAATCGAAAAACGTACTCCAAACTGGTGGATTCAAAACTACAGCTCGAACCACTTTAAATGGAACAATTCATTCGGAAAAGAGACTGAAACTCAATTTGTTGCGAATCTAAAAATTCCTCACATCAACGCCGAAATCGGAATCAGCCATATAATGACTTCGGACAAAATATATTATGATTCATTGTCGTTGCCAACACAATTTGACGGCTCGGTGAATGTGACGGGACTCTATGTCAGAAAAGATTTCACGCTGGGCAAACTACACCTCAATCACCGAGTGCTGTTCCAATGGAGCAGCCAGCAAGAGGTCGTACCCGTACCACAGGTCAGCCTGATGGCTCAGTATTATGTTCAGTTCAATGTGGTGAAAGATGTTCTGAAGGTACAGCTCGGAATGGACGGATTCTTCAACAGCAAATATTACGCATTCGGCTACAATCCGGCAATCGCCCAATTCTATAACCAACGCGAAAAAGAGCTGGGACAATATCCATACGGAGATATTTTTGTGAATGCAAAATGGAAACGTATGCGCATTCTCGTTAAATACCAACACTTTAACGAAGGACTGTTTAAAGACCGCAACTCATTTACAGTATTGCACTACCCAATGAATCGCCCAATGTTGAAACTCGGTTTCTCGTGGGAATTCTATGATTAGTGCATTGTGAAATTATGAGCACTGAAAGTTGCAAAATTGAAAAAAAATTCACAATTTTGTTCTAATAAAAGAAACTAACATTAATCGCATTTACTTAATTGCCAATTAATTAAATGCCCAAAAAGATAAATTATAATGAAACTTTTAGAGGGAAAAACCGCTCTTATCACAGGAGCATCTCGAGGAATCGGCAAGGCAATCGCACTCAGATTCGCTAACGAAGGTGCAAATATCGCTTTCACCGATTTGGTTGCCGATGAAACCTTTCAAGCAACAGAACGCGAACTGCAAGCTCTCGGAGTAAAGGCTAAGGGCTATGCTTCGAACGCAAGCAGCTTTGAAGATTCTGCTAACACTGTAGACCAAATCGCAAAAGAATTCGGCACAATTGACATTCTGGTTAACAACGCAGGTATCACTCGCGACAACCTGTTGATGCGTATGACCGAACAACAATGGGATATGGTTATCAACGTGAACCTTAAATCTGCATTCAACCTTACTCACGCAGTTCAAAAACATATGTTGCGCCAACGTAGCGGCTCAATCATCAATATGAGTTCTGTTGTGGGCGTTTCAGGTAATGCTGGTCAATCTAACTACTCAGCATCTAAGGCTGGTATGATTGGCTTCACAAAATCTGTAGCTCAAGAGTTGGGTTCAAGAAATATCCGTTGCAACGCTATCGCTCCGGGATTCATCATCACTGATATGACAGGTCAATTGTCAGACGAAGTGCGTAAAGGTTGGGAACAAAAGATTCCGCTGCGCCGTGGTGGTACTCCGGACGAAGTTGCTAAGGCTGCTTTGTTCTTGGCTTCTGACCTCTCTTCTTATGTCAGCGGTCAAGTTATCAATGTCTGCGGTGCAATGAACACCTAATAGATTTTTGATATCTTAAATATCGAGTCCATCTGAGGTCCTCAGGTGGACTTTTTTTTACACACTACCCTATCACTAAAAAAAACTACCCGACCAACGAGGTGTCAGTCGGGTAATTATTATAAAATGGAGACTATTAGAGGCGTTCCAATTTCACTGTGAAGTGGCGCATCAATTCAGTTTCCCAAACGATTTTCACACCACGAGTGATTTCGTTACGACGATCGTAAACGTTCTTCAAAGCAGCTGCGATAACGTCCATATGGTTGTTAGTGTATGAACGACGAGCGATACACAAACGGAGAAGGTCAAGACCACCGAAACGGTTTTCGCGAGTTACAGGGTCACGGTCAGCCAAAATGTAACCGATTTCGCAACCACGAACACCAGCTTCCAAGTAGAGTTCGATAGCCAAAGTTTGTGCCGGGAACTCTTCCTTAGGAATGTTAGACAACACCTTGTCTGCGTCTACGAACAATGCGTGACCACCTACAGGACGTTGATAAGGAATACCATATTCGTCGAGTTTAGCTGCCAAGTATTGAACTTGTTTGATACGAGTTTCGATAGTTTCGAGTTCAGTATTTTCGTCCAAACCTACTGCCAAAGCAGCCATATCACGACCGTTCATACCACCATAAGTCAAGAAACCTTCGAACGGGATACAGAAACGTTTAGCACCTTCGTACCAGTCTTCGTGACGTGTAGCGATGAAACCACCCATATTCACAAGACCGTCTTTCTTTGAAGACATTGTCATACCGTCAGC
>JAZOQL010000263.1:0-3002 GCA_045656065.1 Rikenellaceae bacterium
TTTTCTCCACTGTGACCCGTTCCGACTGAACAATATATATTGTCAGCCGTTCCGTAGTCCGCAGTTGAGTACGCCTTGTGACCGTCTGGGTACGGGTCTGCCGCAGGTGCTGAACTTCCCAATCTGCTGTACCAATACCAAGTGATAGGTGTGTATGTCCTTACGCTTGTGGTAGCCCTCGCGCAGAAGTCTCCACCCGTGTAGAACCTGCTGCTCGCGGATATTGCGTTTGAGACTGTCGCCGCGCTGCCGTAGTTGGATGACTCCCAAGTAACGCTTGATTGGTCTCTGTCGTAGAACATATTTCCGCTTACAGCGTCCCATATTCCATACACACCGCTCTTGACCGCCGCGTAGCCGTTGAACAGAAGAGTCTCAACTCCGTTCACGGTGTCCCAAATCTGCAAGCGGCTGAACCTTATGCGACCCATAAAGACTCTGATGTGGGCATTGCCCGAATAGGTATTTGCGTTTGTTCCGCTGTAAACATTTCCCAATGTCAGATTGTCAACGCAGGTGTCCTTTGTTATTGTGAAGTCCCTCGCTTTTCCAACATTAGCAGTAGCGGGATATGTTCCGCTGAAGTCAGTGTCAGCCCATCTTGAAATGAAACTACTATCCGAATAGTTGCCTCCAGCAAAGAACGACCAATCTTCAGTCATCATCCAAAATTGAGCGTCATCGTTGTCAATCTCGCAGGCAAAACGAATCTTCATAGTGTCCGTGAACGCTATGCCCGTGTCAATGACAGAATAGTCCTCATTGTAACTGTTGTTCCAAACAAGGAATTTCTTTTGCACGTCAGTGATTGTTCCGCTTGCCTGCTCCGAACCGTTGTACCAAGTGCTGTTTGAAGGTATGACCTTCGCCTTTACCGTGGTGTTGTAACTTGCAACATCAAACGGTGCGGTGTAAACACTGCTTTGGTCGGTAGGTGTAGAACCGTCAGTTGTGTAGTAAACCGATGCCTGCGCATAGGAATCCGTCTGCTCCGTTGTTATGGTGACTGTCTTGCCGTTCACATTCTCAATGTAAGGCGTTGCAATGTCAACTTTCGCCATAGTCACGCTCGTTTCGAGAACGCTTCCGCTGCTTGCGCCGACCTCCTTGAATGTAACGGTGTCGCCGACATTGAGTGAACTCCAAGAGATTGCACCCGTGTAGTTCTGCCAAGAGCCGCCGTTGACCTTGTACTGCAAGGTGTCGCCTTGGTTCAAAGGAGAGGCTGACAGAGAGCCGTTTGAGTTGGTGTACTCAACATAGCCGCTGACGAGCATACTCCATCCCGTAGGACAGCCGTTTGCGCTCTGCTGCGGTATCTGTGATGAGTTTGAACTGTCCGCATAGAGAGTTCCGCTGTTCGCAACATTGGAAAGCCAATCGGTGAAGATTGTCGTGTTCCAAAAAGTGCCTTTGGGTGCGTAAGCCTTGTTGAGACTTGTGCAGCCCGAATACATATTGGTAAAACACACTTCCTCCCATTGAAGCCAATCCTCCAAAACCATATTGCTCAAATCAATTCCCTCGGTTATGCTTGTGCAGCCGTGGAACATAGCGTCAAACACTTGGTAGTGACCGACCTGCGTGAACGATGAAAAATCGGGAACGTCAACCAATCCCGTGCAGCCATCGAACATATCAACAAAACCGAAGTAGTGACCCTTGGTGTAAGCACCGACATACAAGTCTTTGGAATGAACGAGTGTCGTGTCATATCTGAACATTTCCGTACAAAGCGGGCATTGGAACTCGCTTCCGCTTTGCAGGAAGTTGTCACCGTTCCAAAGCGAGTCAAGGTTTCCGTTCACGCTGTGCGCACCCGTTGCGGAGAAATGCCAACCCTCGGAGTAGCCCGTGTTCTTGAATATAACCCTTCCGCCTGCGGGAATCGTGATTTGTGTGTCGCTGCTCGGCATAGTGTTCCAAGTAGTGCCGTCATCGGTTGAGTAGTAGGCAGAGCCTTCAGTGCTTGAAAGCCTCATTGTAAGCGTGTTAGCCGAACCGCTCCCGTCTTCTATTCCGAAGTATTCAAGAGCGTAGTTGGTGTCCGTGTTCACAACGCGCCAACCCGTAGGAATGTGGTTTGTATCCATTTGAACGGGCAATGCGGAAGGACACTCGAACACACCGCTTTGTGCGACACCGTTGACCCAACCGTAAGTGTAGAGGTTGTTAGTTGCCGCATCGGAATCCCAATCCGTGAAAGCGACCTTGATATGTGCGAGGCTTGAACAGTTTCTGAACATATAAGCCAAGCAGCCGTTGTTTTGGTCTCCGTTGCCGTCAGCCAATATTGTGGCTTGTATTTCGGGGGCGTATAACAATGAAGAGCAAGCATCGAACATCTGCTTGAAAGTGCCTAATCCGAGTGTGGACGCTTCTATGTTCAACGCCGTTGCGTCAACGAGAGACGTGCAGCCGAGGAACATATTTGCGCAATGGAAATTCTGTGTCGTGTCGAACGAGCCTATTGTCAGCGCGGGGGCGGCTGTCAATGAGGTGCAGTCTCTGAACATACCGCTCAAGCACTGCACACCGTTGGCGTGGATTGCCGACTGTGTGAATGACGGTGGTGTGACAAGACTTGAACAGCCTCTGAACATCTCGCCGTATGAGTAGTTCAGCAATGTCACCGCGTTCAAATGAACATTGGCTGCGGTTGTCATTGATGAACAGCCCGTGAACATACCGTAGCAGCAGGTGTTCTGCGTTGAGGTGACTGTAAGCGGAGGAGCAGCCGTGATTGCCGTGTTTCTGAACATCCAATAGCAGGATGAGTTGCCGATTGTGACTGAAGAAAAGTCAATCAGACTGACATCGGACAGATTGGTGCAACCGTCAAACATACCACGGCAGGCGGCAGTCCCGAAAGTCGTAGCACCTATTTTCGGTGCTTTTGTCAGCGTTGTCATACCTTTGAACATACAGCGGCAGAAATGGTCACGCAAAGCCGTAACCGTGCCGTCAGCACTGACCAAAGACATAACGTCACCGCCCGCAGC
>JAZOQL010000264.1:0-3153 GCA_045656065.1 Rikenellaceae bacterium
GGATGTTCAACTCCATCAATAACTACTGTTTTCCATACTTCATTCATAAGTCGTGTTTATCCTAATATAATAAAAATCCGCGAAAACAACCGCTTATAAATAAAAATGTAAGCAGCGATGTCTGTATAAATAAAATAAACCAAACCAATGAAAAATTTATTCAAGAACTATCTTCAGAAACAACTTGAAAAGAACAACGCTATGTTGGCTTCCAATTCTCTTTCCGAAGAGGACAGAAAGTTGGTCGAAGACGCAGTAGCGGATTTGCAGGCGACAATCGAAGCGGTTGACACGCTCGAAGATGCCAATGCTCAAGAGGCTATCGAAGCGTTGAGGGAAACCGTGGATAACCTCCAAGAGGGCTTGACCGCAATTCAAGAGAAAGTTTCTCAAGTACAAAAACAAGAACAAACAGAACCAACTATGAACGAAAATTATTTACAATCAAGAAACAGTGTAGCGGATTTTTGCAACGCTATCAGAAACGCCAAAACTGCTGACGAGTTCCGTGCAAATTGGGAGGATTGTTTGTCAACCAACGGCATCACAATTTCCCAAGGCAGCGAAGACGCTTTCATCCCTGCCGCTGTGAAGGGAAAAATCACCGACATTTGGGACCGCGAAGCAGGATGGTTGAAAGACCTCAACGACACGGGCGCAAAGAGGTTTTATGTTCGCAAGAACACCTCCGACCAAACCGCCGAGACTTCCCGCGCAAAAGGTTGGAAGTCTGGTACAAAGGCTGTCCAAAGCATCAATGTCGCAGCCAAGTTGCTCCAAGCGATGCCTATATACAAAATCCAAGCCCTCTCTGTGAAGGACGAGTGGAACAGTGACGAGGATTTGCTTGACTACGTACTCGGTGAACTCGTTTCACAGATTTTGTTTGAAATCAAGAGAGCCATTCTCGTTGGAGACGGTCGTGCAAACGATTCAGCGTACAAGATTGACACCTTCGAGGCTGTCGTTAAGAACGCTTCCGATGACTACACCACAGTCGCTACCGCTTCCTCAACTTTCTTGGTTGACGATGTTCGCGCCGCTGTTGACGCTATCCACAACCCTTCAAACAAGAAAGTCACCGTGTTTATGAGCAAGGAAACTCTCCGCACACTTTCAAGAGTGCAGGCTTCCGAAACCTCAACTCCCGTTTACCTTGGCACAGCCCAAGTCGCCGAGCAAATCAACGCTGACGAAATCGTCACTACCGACCTTCTCGGCAACGGAGTGAAGTGCGTGGCTATGATTTTGGGAGAATATTACCTCGTTGGTGCTAACATTCTCAACCCCGTTCTCTACACTTGGCACGAGGGTCTTGAAAACACTACCTATTGGAGATACGAATGCTTCGCAGGCGGTGGTATCAACGGTCTCAAATCAACATCCGTGTTGAAAGCCTAACCTTATCACACCTAACGGGGGGTTGTAAACAGCCCTCCGTTTAACCAATTTTAATCACGAAAAATAAAAAATTCAAACTATGGCTACAAATTTATGCGAAAAAATCATAGAGGCTTGCATTTCCGCCGACTGCGCCAATCCTTTGTACGCGGGTGTTGACTCAATGGGTCTCATCGCCAACTACTCCGACATCGCTTCCGTAACCTACGACCAAACCAACCCTTCAATCGTCAGCGGAATCACGATGAAAGAGGACAACGGCACTGCTAAATGTTGGTACACCATCCAACAACTCGGCAACCGTCCTTTCGAGGGTTCGCAGACCGAGTTCGCCGAAGGCACTTATGCCAACCGCGTGACGCACACCATACAGTTCGCCATCTTGGACAACGGACCGGAAATCACCGAGAACGTGGTTGACCGCCTTCTCAACGGCAAGTTTGTCGTTATGCTGCGCAACGACTACGTTCACGCTGACGGCAAGAACAAATATTCCGTTTACGGCTTGAACAAAGGTCTGAAATGCACGGGCTTGACCCGCGAATTGTGGGGCGACAACGAATCCGCTTGGATTGTCACTCTGACCGAGGAAAATGCGGCAAAGACGGGATTATTCTTCTTCACCACTGACGAACAAACCACGGACACCGCAGTTGATGCATTGAAATGCTCCTGCTAATCTCTGACATACTGTGAAAACTACGAAGCACCTCAATTTGGGGTGCTTTTTTGTGTGTATAAATACTATGCAACATTTCAGAATAAAATACAGCATAATATGACTAAAGAATCTCTGATAGAGCAGTTTGCGGGAATCACCGATGCAACCCCTGCAAACATTTCGCAAATCTACGAGGCATTGGACTTCCTCGGAATCCCGTTCAAGAAAACAACCTGCAAACGCTGCCGCCAAGACCTGCTCAACATTGTAAGGGAAGAGTTGGGACTCATTGATGACGCGGCTGAACTTTCCTCGTTCAACTCTGACGGAGACAAGTGCTACCGTTATCTGCTTGACAGAGCGCAGACTTGGAACGGCTATGTGATTGACAACAACACCCCCGTTGAAATCATAAGGAAATTCATTGAGAGATTTCCCGTTGGCTACTACGCCGTTGAGGACTGCCCGCACGAAGACGAGCCGACCGAGGAATACGAGGGTCACAAGGTTGTACCGCACCCGAACATTATCTGACGGTTTTTATTATATGATGATGTGCGGGTTGCTTTTTTATAAAACAAACACCGCTGATATTAACATAACATAAACAACGCTATATGATAGACGCAACACAAGTAAAGAAGTATTGCAGGGAAGATATTTCCTTGATTGAGAACTACACCGAGGCTGTGAGTTCAGAAGAAAAATATGATTGTCACCACAGATATGAATTATATGAAGGTATGGTTCTGTCTGTTGACGATTTGAAAGATATGGGTTTGTATTACAAAAGACCCGCATCTGAACTCGTTTTTATGAAACGGTTGGAACATATTAGTATGCACATCAAAGTACGACACAAAGGCGAGCGAAATTATTTTTCAGACCACATTTTTTCTTTTAAAGGCAGACTTCACGCAAGAGCCAAAAAGGTGTTTCAAATTGACCGCATTACAAAGAAAATTGTAAAGGTTTGGAATTGTGTTATGGATGCTGCGCGTTATATTGGTAAAAATGCGGCTGGTATATATGATAGTTGCTATGGAAAGCAGAAGACGTGCGCGGGCTACGAATGGTGCTATCCCGATGAC
>JAZOQL010000265.1:0-1640 GCA_045656065.1 Rikenellaceae bacterium
TACATTGATGCTGATGCGCTGATTTCGTCAATCGAAAATGAACTGTGGGATTGGCAAGCACTTGACGATATAACCGCAACAAGCGTGCTTCGGCAGACCATTACAGACATTCGGAATATGCCTACCGCCGATGTTCACGAAAGAAATGTCGGGAAGTGGATTTCCGTGTCGGAGAGGTTGCCAAAGAATGATGATTGGGTAATTGTTACTATACTTGATGAGCGTGGAGATACACCTTTCAAGTACACCGATTTTGGGTGGTATTTAGAAGAAGCAAATTGTTGGATAGTTGATGCAGAGCAGAGGAAAGATGTGGTTGCGTGGATGCCACTTCCAGAGCCGTATAAGGAGAATAAGAACAATGCCGAGATACATTGATGCTGATGAAGTTAAGAAGGCAATCGAAGAAAGTTGGGATGGATGTCTTGGGGCTTATGACTCTCACGAAATCACAATGAATGATTTATGGGTTATAGATAAAGCACCGACAGCAGATGAAGAAAAGATAGCGAGAGAATACTGTATGAAGCATTTTCTTGTAATGATGACAATGGACACTTATCAAAAACTGATTGCTTGCTACAACAGGGTAAATGGACTATGAGCAGATACTTTGACGCAGAGAAAGTTACGGGCACGCTCGCCTCAATGCGGCACAAATGCGACACGAACGATATAGACGATTTTTACAATATGCTTTCGTGTGCGTTTGATGTGCTTCCGACCGCCGATGTCCGTGAGAACGTTCACGCACATTGGGAAGAGGCTGATAAATATGGTAACAGAAGATGCTCAAATTGTAAGTCGGTCGAGCACGTGCCTACTTTAATGGGTAAACCTATTGTTTGGGACTTCTGTCCGAACTGCGGCGCACAGATGAGCGAAAGGAGAGTTGGGACAGATGTATGAATCTCCGATTCTAATTACGCAGATAGGCGACCAGATTGGTACGGAATTGGTGGAGCAAGAAGAAGCATATATCTTCTCGGTTGTGAAGCGGATGTATGTCGATGTAGACAAAGACGAACTTGTTAGGGCGCTCGCCTATGACAGAGGTCAGTACGATAAGGGGTACTCTGACGGTCGAGCGGCACGAGATGAGGAAATTGTGCGGTGTAAGGATTGCAAGCACGCGATAGAGGATAAGTTGTTCGGCGGTCTTTGGTGTCAACACCCGACAGAGAAGCACTGCAAAAGAAGCGCTGATTTTTATTGTGGGAGCGGAGAAAGGAGAACGGACGATGGCAAAGAAGCGTGATTGGTATGAAACCGAGATGAAACGCCGTGGATACAAGGGTTGCCGTAATTGCAAACATCAGATTGGCGTCTTTCGTTCTTGCGAGTGGCTTGAACGCGGCGGAGACGGCACGATTCATCTATTCTGTCCAAAATGGGAAAGGAGAGAAGATGAGTAAACATTATCCGTGCGTCTACTGCACAGAGGACGGCTATTGCAAGAAGTATTCTGATGAAGAATTGGCTTTACGGTGCATCCAAAGCCCGTGCAAAGATGAAAAACAATCCAACGCTGACAAAATACGTTCTATGACAGATGAGGAACTGGCAGACTTTCTTGAACGTTGGGAATTGGGCGATATTGACTATTCCAAAACATTTTGTGATTTGTGTAAAGGGCAATA
>JAZOQL010000266.1:0-1046 GCA_045656065.1 Rikenellaceae bacterium
GGCCTCCGACTTAGAGTTTCGCCATACACAAATGGCTTCACTTCCTCGCCTCCGCGAAGCGTCAGACTGTCGGCATAGTAGCCGCCTCGTTCCCCGCCCTGCAACTCTGCATAGGCGACTTCCAACGGGCAACGGGGCTGACTGTCGTTGGCAACGCCGTCTATGGTCACTGCTGCCAACTCTCAAACGGCTCTGTGTTCGTGTTCAGAGCATTCGATGACCCGACAAAAGTCCAAGGCACAACATTCGACACCCTTTATGTTGAGGAGGCGTTGAACGTGCCGCAGCAGGTGGTCAGCGTTCTGTCAATGTCCGTCACGGGCAGCATCTACGCAGCATACAACCCGACCAAGAAATCCTACCTTGACGAATACGTGCTGCCCGACAAATCCAACCTGCTCGTAACCACATTCAAGGACAACCCGTTCTTGACCGAACCGCAGAGGGAGGAGTTCGAGAACATTAGGGTTCGCGCTATGAAGCCGACCGCCTCGCTGCTTGACAAGTACAACTACAAGGTTTACTATTTGGGTGAGTTCGGCGAGTTGAGCGGAAAGGTGTTCAAGTTCGTCTATACCTGCACCGATGAGGAATACGACAAGATTCCCGCCTCCGAGATTTACGGGCTTGACTTCGGGTTCACGGTCAGCGAGCAGTCCGATGCCACGGCTCTTGTCGGCTGCAAGATACACGACAACTGCGTTTACTACAAGCAGTACATCTATTCCTCGGAATTGGCTGTGAACAGAGACCTCGCCCTGCGTATGGCTGATGTCGGTCTTGATGTTTACTCGCCCATTGTCGCCGACTACGGCGGGCTTGGCGCGACAAGAATCCGCGCACTCGTTTCAGCCGAGAACGGGACGTGGACAGACCCGCAGATATGCAGCGGATTTTCTGTTCAGAACGCTGTCAAGGGCAAAATCATTGACGGCTTGAACACTATGAATCAGTTTGACAAAATCTATGTGACGGAATCCTCTGTCGAAATGCGTGACGAGTTCGACAACTACGAACTCAACGCGGAGGGAAAGCCAAGTCGGAGG
>JAZOQL010000267.1:0-1244 GCA_045656065.1 Rikenellaceae bacterium
CGATCCGACTTGTTCGTTGGAGAATTTCGGGTTATCCTTCAGTTGCAGAAGTTCGGATTTGAATAGACTGTTCAGTTGCGGCATTATACGCAGAAACAAATCTGCCGCACTTACATTGGTGCAGCAATACCCGCCATCGCCGAAGCATTTTCCGAGCGATACGTCAATCGGTTGTTGTTCCTTCTTTTTGGTATAGTCCGACAACTTTTTCATATACGGTTTTGTCAAATTTTATTTGTTTTGTCACCGTGCATCCGCCTATCGTCATTTTGATAGGTTTCGCATCTTGGAATTGGATTCTATGCAACTTGTTTCCGCAAGACATATACATTTTGCCGCATACATTGCAACGGTAGTTTTTCCATACTTTGCCCAAGCCCGTTGTTCCTTTTTCGGGGAAGCGTGTTCCCTCAATGTATTCAAGGTGTTCGCCGCATTTGTGGAACAGTCTTGATATGATTCCCATAGTGTTTTGATTTAGTTGGTTATTGAATATGTTTGTTATTTCCGTAAAATTGGGTCAAGAATCGGATAGAGGAAAATCTTGTTGTTCCAAGTTTTTCCGCCCGCGTTGAAACGGTATATTTTATTCACATTTAATTTGCGGAAATTAACACCAGACCCGCTCACTTTTGTTGTTTTTGACGATGGTTTCAAATACCCGTCAATATCGTTCATTGTCACTTCAAACGGAATGCTGTTGTCGTCAAGCATAAAATATCTTGTTTTTAATGTGAAGTCGGCAATAGTGAAGAACAAGTCACCTTTCTCGTTGAACTCCGTCATTCTGAACCCTTGCAGTTTGGCATTCCACTCGCGTCTGTTTTGAACCTGCCATTGGGGGTTCTTTCTGTTGACAGCCTCTCTGTATGTGCGACCGAAGTTGAACTTGTATGTAGTGACCTTGAACAGTTTGCCAAGCATAGGATTTTCAACAGTCAATCCCTCGGCGTTCACGAATTTCTTTTTGAGTTTGCCGTCCATAGTGTTAGCCGTATATACGTAGGCAAATGTGTTTTTGTGCGCTTTAAGCATTTCAAAGAAGTCGTCAATTTCCTGCGCTACTTTTTTGATAGCCGCCATTTCGGTTATAAGTTCCGAATATTGTTCTGTGAGTAATATTTTCATAATTGTTATTTGTTGCTATATTTATATTTTAACGTTCATACACATTGATGAACTGCGAATATTTTTTGGCTATTCTTATGACAAATCTGCCGAACCCTATATCCTTTATGCGAATG
>JAZOQL010000268.1:0-5843 GCA_045656065.1 Rikenellaceae bacterium
ACACCGGCACTGCCGTTCTTTTGTGTCGGTAGGTTATCTTGTGAGTCAACCTGTTGTCTATCCACAGCGAATCGGCAATTCTGTAATCATAGTAATCGGCATCACACTGTGCAACGGGACCGGCAAACTGCACCTCGAACAAATCAATGAAATTGTCATAGAAATTGACATTCACATACATTCTGCCCGTAAATTGAGCCAACGACGAATTATCCTCGATACCAGATATTCTGTTGGCACGAATCACTTCGCGCTCGATTTTGGGATTTCTGCTATGGTAGAAGTCGGCTAGGGTTTCGGAAATCATCACCGGCAACACCGCCTTGCCCGTCAAAGCCGAAGTGTCCATATAATCGAATATAAAACCGAAATTTCGCTGCAACCGCTCAGACCTAAACGAATCTTTCATATTGTTTAAATCCAGCTGCATTTTTGTGTAGGTCTGACACGTGAACTGATTGTACCTGTCGGGGTCGTTCTGATTGCGATGTTTCACCACCTCTCTCAGCACCACAACCGCAGGGTTAACACCCGCCTTGACCACCACCTCATCAGCGTTAAAGACAACGGGTTGCAACTTGACATTGACCTCATTGAATCCTTTTGGAGTAATCCACCGAGTCTGACTTTGATAACCG
Source organism: Rikenellaceae bacterium (assembly GCA_045656065.1). Lineage (GTDB taxonomy): Bacteria > Bacteroidota > Bacteroidia > Bacteroidales > Rikenellaceae > CAJGBR01. The sequence goes on from JAZOQL010000268.1 coordinate 639, forward strand.
ATGCTTGTAACCTCGAGCCGGCTCACCGTATCGCGACTCTCAAACGAATACACCCCATCGACATCGGTCACAGTGCCCGAGGTAGTCCCCATCAGCGACACATTGACATAGGCCAACGGCAGCCCCGTCTCCGCATCCACAACACGACCTCGCACTCTGGTGCTTTGTGCAGATACGACACTCACACAAAACATCAACATCAACAATATTGCACACCTTTTCATATTCGCAAATGTACAAAAAATTATACCACGACACTCCGTAAAACATCAATTCGGGAGAATTCAAACATTTATTGCGAGGTTTTTAACATATTAGCAATACATTATGCGAATATACTTGCGAATTAAAATTCAAATGCTTATTTTTGCGGTACGATGTTTCTGGAAAAACAGGGACAAATTTAGACTAATAATGTAAATTAAATCAGATTTTTCTGACACAATATATATGGAAAATAAATCACAATCATCGGAACAAAACGAGGAAAAAATCGCAGACCGACAAATATGCAATATCAGCATTTTAGGTGCAAAATCGAGCTTGGGTAGCGGTAAGAACGGAGCTCAATTTGGGCCTGAGGCAATGCGCAAACTCGATGTTCTGAAACGCATCGGACAATATGTTCAGGTGGAAGATTGCGGCGATATGGTGCAAAACGATGCGGAGGGTTGCCAACAACAAAACCCGAGACTCAAGTATCTCGAACAGATAGCAGAATTCAACCACAAACTCTCAGACCAGGTGTATCGAATATTTGAGCAGGAGAGATTCCCGCTGGTATTGGGAGGCGACCACTCGCTGGCAATAGGCTCGGTATCGGGCGCCATTCGCAAATTCGGAAAAAATCTCGGACTTATCTGGATTGATGCTCACGCCGACATAAACACCGACGCAACATCACCAACAGGAAACATACACGGTATGCCGATTGCTTCGCTTCTGGGACTCGGCAGCAAAGAGCTGACAGACATAGCAGCAAACAACCGCCTATCGGCAGAAAATGTCCTGATTATTGCGGCTCGCGACATCGACTCGGGCGAAGAGACAATAATCAGCGAAAACAATGTTTCACTGTTGAGAATGAGCCAAATCAGTCAGAATGGAATTGACAAAATATGTAATCAGGTGCGCAAAATAATCTCAGGCTGGTCGGTAGAGAACATCTATCTGAGCATAGATATCGACTCGCTCGACTCGACGCTCGTTCCGGGAACAGGAACACCGGTTGCTGACGGTCTCACAATCGACGAACTAAATAGGCTGATTGACACAATCACCCAGAGCCGTAAGGTCAGAGGCGCAGAGGTTGTCGAACTCAACCCGCTGCTGGACACCCCAGACCAGATGACTGCCAAGACAAGTGTCGATATAGTTGAATACCTTGTAAGCAAATTAAATTAATAACACATAAACCCAATTAAAACAATGAACGAACTCAGCGAACAGGAATTAATCCGACGTAACTCACTCGAAGAATTAAGACGTTTGGGCATCGATCCCTATCCTGCACAAATGTTCGAAACAAATGTAACGACACAAACCATTCGCGAGGAATTCAATCCCGAAGAGAATAATTTGCAGGACATTGCAATCGCAGGTCGTATGATGACTCGCCGAATTATGGGCAGTGCCGCATTCTTCGAATTGCAAGACCAATATGGCCGTATCCAAGTCTACATAAAACGCGATGAAATATGTCCCGAAAATGACCCGACGCTCTATAATACAGTATTCAAAAAGCTGCTTGACATAGGCGATATTGTCGGCGTCAAAGGTTTCGTATTTATCACAAAAACAGGCGAACTGTCGGTTCACTGTAAGGAGTTGACTATCCTGAGCAAATCACTCAAACCACTGCCCATCGTAAAGGAAAAAGATGGCAAGTTGTTTGACGCATTCAGCGACCCCGAAATGAGATACCGCCAAAGATACGTAGACCTCATCGTCAATCCGCACGTGAAAGATGTATTCTTGAAACGTACGAAGATTATGAACACTATGCGCGACTTCTTTAACCGTTTTGGCTATACAGAAGTTGAGACTCCGGTTCTGCAACCTATTCCGGGTGGCGCATCGGCTCGTCCGTTCATCACACACCACAACGCGCTGGACATTCCGCTCTATCTGCGTATCGCAAACGAATTGTATCTGAAAAAGCTCATCGTGGGTGGTTTTGAGGGTGTTTACGAATTCTCTCGCGACTTCCGCAACGAGGGTATGGACCGCACGCACAATCCCGAATTCACCGTTTTGGAAATCTACGTTGCGTGGAAAGACTACCGCTGGATGATGGAGTTCGTAGAACAGATGCTGGGCGAAGTGGCAATGGCACTGCACGGCAAGAAAACCGTTACGCTCGGAGGTAAAGAGATTAGCTTCGAGGCTCCGTTCCGCCGCCTGACTATGACTGACGCAATCAAAGAAAAAACAGGTTATGATATCACAGGTCAGAGCGAAGATGAGTTGCGCGAGGCTTGCAAACGCCTGAATGTCCCCGTAGACGAAACTATGGGTAAAGGCAAGTTGATTGATGCAATCTTCGGACAATACTGTGAAGATGAGCTGATTCAGCCAACATTCATCATCGACTACCCGTGCGAAATGTCACCGCTGTGTAAACGCCACAGAGACAATCCAGAACTGACCGAACGTTTCGAATTGTTCGTGAATGGTAAAGAGTTGTGTAATGCATACTCAGAGTTGAACGACCCGATTGACCAGCTGGAACGATTCCAAGAGCAGTTGCGACTCAGCGAAAAGGGCGACGACGAGGCAATGTTCATAGATATGGACTTTATCCGCGCTCTGGAATATGGTATGCCGACCTGCTCGGGTCTGGGCATCGGCGTAGACCGTCTGACTATGTTTATGACTGACAGCCCGTCAATACAAGACGTTCTCTTCTTCCCGCAGATGAGACCCGAAAAGAAACCCGTAATTGATAGCGACGAAAAGTTCATCGAAGTGGGAGTGCCCGCAGAATGGGTCGATGTGCTGAGAAAGATGAGTATTCAGACCGTTGAGAATCTGAAACGCGCTTCGGCAGGAAAATTGTTCAACGATTTGTGCGGCCACAACAAGAAGTACAAACTCGGGCTGAAGGCTCCTTCGATGGAAGATGTCAAGAAGTGGTGTGAAGATAATCAATAACTAAAACCAATTGTAATGAGAAGAAAAATAGTTGCCGGAAACTGGAAAATGAATACCACTCCGGCCGAAGGTGTAGCTTTGGTAAAAGGTATCACCGAACTGAAAAAAGATATCTGTTCTTGTGTGGAACTTATTGTCTGCCCTCCGTTCACACATCTGTGCTGCGTGATTGATGCAGCAAAAGGCAGCGGCATAGCAGTAGGCGCACAAAACTGTGCAGACCACGCCTCGGGCGCATACACAGGCGAAGTTTCAGCACAAATGCTCAAGTCACTTGACACGGAATATGTGATTTTGGGACACTCAGAACGTCGTCAATATTATGGAGAAACTGCTGAAACGCTCAATGCGAAGATGGCATTGGCATTCGAAAACGGACTGAAACCTATCTACTGCGTGGGCGAACGTCTCGAACAACGCGAGGCCGGACAGCACTTTGACGTAGTGAAACAACAAATCGAAGAGGTAATTTTTAATCTCAGCGCAGAACAATATGAGAAGGTGATTATCGCCTATGAACCTGTCTGGGCAATCGGTACAGGCAAGACTGCAACTGCAGAACAGGCGCAGGAAATCCACGCACATATTCGCAAGGTATTGGAATCGAAGTTCGGCACAGCAGCTCAAAATACACCTATTCTTTATGGTGGCAGTTGCAAGCCGTCAAATGCTGCTGAATTGTTCGCTAAAGAGGACGTCGATGGCGGATTGATTGGTGGCGCAGCGCTCAAAGCTGAAGACTTCATCGGTATAGCTAAGGCATTCTAAAAATCCATCGGATAGTCGGATTATACCGAATCAGTGACAACATAACCCGTTAGCACATTGAATTGCTGACGGGTTATTATTTTTCAACATCTCGAAAACATAAATGTAAGGTAATTACAAAACTCCAAACTTAAATATATATTAAGGTATCCTCTCACCAGAAAGCATCAACAAAATTTCGATTGTCGATGCTTTTTCATTTTATATATCAGTGATGGTGGATAAAAGCCCCAACAATCAACACCTCAGCTAAACACTAATAATCAATCGCTTAAACTTAAGTCATCGGGCAATGTGCTGTAAGTATAAAATAAAAATGTAAAAGCCTCCTTTTTTTTCTTGGAAATTCTCGCAAAGATTATTGATTTTTACATACCTTTGCAGTGTTAAGTGTATCATAAAAACCCGACAAATTTTTTTAACTTTAAATAACAAAACAATGAAAAAATTCTTATCTTTCTTAGCAGCTGCAGCTATGCTGTTTACTGCTTCTTGCTCGAACGACGATTTGGGCGAAGATGAAGGTAGAGAGGCCCTGGTTTCATTCTCAATGAACCTCGATGGCGTTTCATCTACTAAAGCCGATATCGGCAAAGGCACATTGGTAGACCAACTCCAATATGCTGTGTTCGAAATCAAAAAGAATGCTAACGGTGAAGACACCTACACATTCTTGCACAAGTACGACACTAAGAATGTTCCTACCTGGCCGGCACAAGTGGACATTCGTTTGGCTAAGAACAAATCTTACCGCGTAGTTTTCTGGGCTCAAGACACAGACTGTAAAGCCTATACAGTGACTGACGATATGAACGTTACTGTTAACTATGAAGGTATCAACAACGACGAAACACGTGACGCATTCTTCGGTTACGCAGACCTGGAAAATGTTGCAGGTTCAATCAAACAAGATGTTACATTGGGACGTCCGTTCGCACAATTGAACGTAGGTGTTATTGCTGAAGACTGGCAAGGTGCTTTGAACTCAGGTGTTGAAATAAATTACTCAACAGTAACTGTTAACAAAGTTGCAAACACAATCAACTTGGTTAATGGTGAAATCGGTGCTAACAACACTTCAGTTACCTACACAATGGCTCAAAGACCTAATGAAATGTTGTATGTAGACATTACAGATGACGGCGTAGAAAATTTCAATGAATTCTACTACTTGTCAATGTCATACTTGTTGGTTGAACAAGACAACGTATCTGCAGACTTCAAATTCTCAACTGCAGAAACTAATGGTCACGAAATTTCGCTGAACATTCCGACTGTACCTGT
>JAZOQL010000269.1:0-4746 GCA_045656065.1 Rikenellaceae bacterium
GCCTCAATGTCGAGCACATCATTCTTCACTATGTTGACATCTACGTGTATCTGTTGTGTGTCGTATTCTTTAGCCAGACCTGCAGATACAAATGTATTTGTGCCCTTGATTCTGTGAACGAAGTTCGAGCGACCCTGAATCATACCTTGATTTACAAGTTTTTTGAACGGCTCAGATTCACAAACATAACCCAAATCGAACAAGAATTTATTCCAGAAACGCGAGTAAATCAAGTGACCCGTAGCGTGTTCGATACCTCCGACATAGAGGTCTACGTTGCGCCAATAACCATTAGCCTCTTTCGAAACGAGACCTTTGTCATTGTGCGGGTCCATATATCTGAGGTAGTAAGCCGATGAGCCTGCGAATCCCGGCATAGTGCTCAGTTCGAGCGGTTCTCCCGGAGTGTGATACCAATCCTCGACTCTTGCCAGCGGAGGCTCGCCTTCGGCCGTAGGTCCGAAGTCTTTGATATCGGGCAGTCTGAGCGGCAATTCATCTTCGCTCAGCGGATATGCTACGTTGTCTTTATAGTAGATTGGGAATGGTTCGCCCCAATATCTTTGGCGGCTGAAGATTGCATCTCTGAGTCGGTAGTTCACCTGGCGAGCACCAATACCACGCACTTCAATCTCTTCGAACATCTTTTTGATAGCAACTTTCACGTCGAGTCCTGTGATGAAATCCGAGTTAATCAGATTGCCAGCCTTTGCATCATACGAAGCCTCTTCCACATTTCCACCTTCGACTACGGGGATAATCGGCAGCGAGAAGTGTTTTGCGAATGCCCAGTCGCGCGAGTCGTGTGCAGGTACTGCCATAATGGCTCCTGTGCCGTATCCCGCCAAAACGTAATCACTTACATAAATCGGAATCTCAACGCCATTGAACGGATTGATTGCATAGGCTCCGGTGAACTGACCGCTCACGCGGCGGGTTTCTGCCAGACGTTCACGTTCCGAACGTTTTTTTGTTTGTTCAACGTATTCTTCAACTTGTGCGCGGCACTCGTCGGTAGTCAATTCCATCAGCCACTTGTGCTCGGGAGCCAATACCATAAACGACACTCCGAAGACTGTGTCAGGGCGAGTAGTGAATATTTCGAGTTTTTTGTCACTGTCTTTGATTTGGAAGAACATCTGCGCACCTTCGCTACGGCCAATCCAGTTACGTTGGATATCCTTCAGCGAGTCGCTCCACTCCAGCGAGTCGAGTTCGGTCAGCAGGCGTTCTGCATAGGCAGTCACTCTCAGTTGCCACTGCTTCATCTGTTTCTGTTCAACGGGGAATCCGCCACGAACTGAGAGTCCGTCCTTCACCTCGTCATTTGCCAACACCGTACCCAAGCCCGGACACCAATTCACCATCGTATCTGCGCGGAATGCCAGACGATAGTTGTGCAGCACCTCCTCTTTGCGAGCTTCGCTCCACTGGTTCCACTCTTCGGCTGTGAAGTTCATCTTGCGCGAGCAGGCTGCGTCAATGCCCGCAGTTCCACTTTGAGCAAATTTTTCAATCAGAGTTTCGATTGGCTCGGCCTTGTGGGTAGCGTTGTTATAATAGTGAGCAAACATCTTCAGGAATGCCCATTGAGTCCACTTATAGTAGTCTGGTTCGCAAGTTCTAACCTCGCGCGACCAGTCATAGCTGAAGCCGATTTTGTCCAGCTGCTCACGATAGCGTGCCACGTTCTTTTCGGTAGTAACTGCAGGGTGTTGTCCCGTTTGGATAGCATACTGCTCAGCGGGCAGCCCGAACGAGTCGTAGCCCATCGGGTGCAGTACGTTGAATCCGCACTGACGTTTATATCGGCTGTAAATATCCGATGCGATATATCCCAGCGGGTGTCCTACGTGCAGTCCCGCACCTGACGGATAGGGGAACATATCCAATACATAATACTTTGGTTTTGAGGCATCTTCAACTACCTTGTATGTACCGTTATCTCGCCAATATTGTTGCCAATACTGCTCAATTTTCTTAAAATCGTATTCCATACTTTATATCATTTTTACATTTACACTCACTTGCAATCTACAAATGTAAGGTTTTTTTCTCAAAAATCTTTACATATTAATATTTTTCACTAATTTTGGTGCAGTAAATAGATTACAAGGTGATGGATATAATGAGTATTTTGCGCCATTTTGCGCCACTCGGAGAGCGAATAACCGAGTTTCGCCGACGGTTACACCAGATGGCAGAACTCTCGTTTGAGGAGCATCAGACTGCGGAGTACATAACCACGACACTGCGCAGCGAGGGTATCGAGTGCCGTCCGATTGTAGGTACGGGAGTGATGGCCGTAGTTCACGGTGCAACACCCGACGAGGGACGTCCCGTAGTGCTCCGAGCCGACATTGATGCGCTGCCCATTGAGGAGCAGAGCGGGCTGCCGTTTGCCTCGCACCATTGCGGCGTTATGCACGCCTGTGGTCACGACCTGCACGCTGCATCGCTGATGGGTACGCTTATCGGTCTGAAGCAGTTGTCGTCGCAATTTAACGGCACAATCTGGGGGATATTCCAGCCGGGTGAGGAGTTGGCTCCCGGCGGTGCGTCGAAGATTATCGAGGCGGGAGTGTTTGAGCATTGTGCTCCGCGCGCTATCATCGGTCAGCACGTCGAGGCGGGAATGGACAGCAGCCACTTTGGTTTCTGCAGCGGTAAGTATATGGCATCGGCGGACGAGATACACATTCGGGTCTTGGGCGAGGGCGGACACGCCGCCTTGCAACACAAATGCGCAGATACGGTGTTGGCCTCGGCGCAGTTGATTGTAGCCTTGCGCGAGCTCTCTGCGCCTCAGGGAGATATTCCTACTATTTTGTCTATTGGTCGGGTTGAGGCTCTGGGAGCTACGAATGTGATTCCTGCGGAGGTGACCCTGAGCGGCACGATGCGCACCTTAGACGAGCAGTGGCGCGCCGAACTGAAGTCGAAAATAGTTGAAATTGCAGACGAGGTTGCGACGGCGAGCAATACGCAGATAGAGGTTCGATTTGCTCCGGGATACCCGTCGGTGTACAACAACCCTGCACTAACCAATATGGCGGTATCTGTCGCTGAACAAATGTTCGGAGGTGATGTCATCGAGTATCAGGAGCTGAAGATGACTGCCGAAGATTTTGGATTTTATGGTAGCGTAGCGCCCTCGTTGTTCTATCGTTTCGGAGCTGGTGTGCATAGCGGAATGGCTCATCGAGCTGATTTTTCGCCCGAGGATTCACAATTATTTCGAGCCTCTGCGATGATGGCGGCCTTGGCAATTGAGACAAGTTGCAAGGTTTTTGAAGAATAATTGAAAAAAATTGGTGCAATTAAAAATTATTCGCTACATTTGCGGCGGAAACACAATCTAATTTTAATTAAAACTATGGCTTACAAAATTTCTGAAGATACTTGCATCGCTTGTGGTGCTTGTATTCCCGAATGCCCGGTGGGCGCAATCAGTGAAGGTGATGGATTCTCTGTAATCGATGCTAGTATGTGTACTGAATGTGGTACTTGCGCTGGCGTTTGCCCTGTTGAAGCAATCCACCCGGAATAAGGATTTTTCTTGGAAATGTCCTAAGAGACTCCCGCTTGACTCTGCTCAGGTGGGAGTTTTCGTTTCAATTTATTTGGAATTATAGATTTTAATTTATATTTTTACGGTGTTAATTTAATCACTTAAATCCTTATGAAAGTAAAAACAATGTTACTGACGACACTCCTTTTATGCGGAGCTACGTCAATCGCATCTTCACAAACCAACGAGGGTGCAGTCAATCCAGACAAAACCAAAACCGAACAGACTCTCTCCGATGCAGATAAAGCTCGAGCCTTAGAGTTTGCGAATCTGGCTGCCGTAGACGAGCAGGGCAACCCTGTGAAACTCAAATATATGCAAGAGCATATAGTCATAAAGCGAGGCGATTCGACTCGCGTTAAGTGGGTATTCGATCCCAAACAATATCTCAATTTTGTTGTGCAGGGAGTTGGTCAGTCTACGCACGAAGATATACGCAAAGGTGTATTTATGGTGACCGTCAAGCCGGAAAAGACAAAGGAATATAAATATAGCTACACAGACAGATCGGGCAGAGAGACAGGATTCTATTTCCGTTTTGTTGTCATAGTGGCCGAGCCTGAAGAGTATGAAGCCGTTAAAGCCAAAGTGGACAATATGAGTAAGTATCAACTTGATATATACAAGGAAAAACTTACAAATAAATTTAGAGATCCGATGGAGGCATTTATGGCGGATATTATCTTGGATATGACAAAAGAGGAGTCTGAGGAGTTTATCAATAAAATGAGAAAAATGAGCGATGCGGAAGTTGAAGCATATTTCCTCAGTTTGATGAAAGAACAAGAAAAAAATAATAAGAAATAGTTTTTTGTCAGGAAGAATGACAAGCCAAAAAAAAACTCGCACCATACAGGTGCGAGGTTTTTTATCTGCTGTTACTAAATGTTATTTAGTGCGGAACATCATATCAACGATGTCAGTCTTCTTGTTGAACATAGACTTAGCAAACTTCTGGATATCTTTCGGAGTCAACTTGTTCAAGATTTCTTCGAAGTTTTTCGGGTCTGTGTCATTAACACCTGTTTGAACGTAGCTTGTCAAAGCAGAGATAACGTACTTGTTAGACTTCACGCCTTGTTCGCGGTTCTTGAGGAGGTTCTTAACGATATTTTGAACTTCGTCTTCAGTAACACCGTTAGCTTTGATTTCTTCGATTTCCTTGTAGATCAAAG
>JAZOQL010000270.1:0-6588 GCA_045656065.1 Rikenellaceae bacterium
TTGTCTTCCTAAGCCCGCTTGGCCTCCGACTTGGAACGGATTTTTTCTAGTGTTCAGAAGACACTATTGCCACAAATGTGGCAGCAAAATGAAAATTACAAATGCCACAGAACTTGCCAATCTGCTTCCCTGGGAGCCCAAACCGCCTCCAATCGGTATTGGAAAGGTGAGATATATGGGAGGGGAAACCTATTATGAAGGGTGATTCTGTATTTGTTATGTTGATGTGGGATAATTTGCAAAGTGGAGTTGAATTCGTTAAATTCGAAGGCTTTTACTCCCCGGATTCAATAGATTTACAGAACAAAAAATTTGCAATGTATATGTATCCCAAAGCTACTCGTAAATTTGTCTTTAGCAGGAAAATAAATGGAAGTTTCGAGAAAGAGACTTATCCGAGATTTCTTGAATGGCTTACTATTGTTGTCTTAGATGAAAATGGTAATGAGGTGAGAGATGAGTATTCTGATGTTGAAAATGCTCTTGTTGACTTTAAGAAACTTGATGTTACAGGGAAAACAATTCCCGAAATTTTAAAAGAGTACAATTTAACTCATAAAGAAATTCCAGCAAAGAAAGAAACGGCTGAAAATTCTGCTGCCGAACAAAAAAGTCAGAATGAAAAATAATGTTGAATTTTGTAATACGGAAAATAAAGAAAAAAAGAAAAAAAGAAAAAAGAAAAATTGAATGTACACTACCACATAACAATGTGGAAACCTAACTCACAACTGTAGTGTTTGGGTTAGTCAAGATGAAAAAAATAGTTAACCGGCCGAAGACCTTGTGGTGAGAAGGGGCTTCGGCTTTTTTTTGTGAAAATTTGAATGATGATTGGTCGGGGGTGGTGAGATGTCGTGGCTAATTTTGAATCAATTGTATAAATTGGAGCATATTAATTAAATTTTTTCTACCTTTGCAAATGTTAAATTCGGATGAGGTAGCTCGAAATGTGTTTCGTGGCTGCCCGTTTCGAGTTGTAATTAATTGAATAATAAAAATTTAGATAGTTTTTGATGGGATACTTTAAAAAGTACAACAACCTTTTCGGGTGGGTCGTAGCACTCATTTCGGGAGTTGTCTACGTTATGACAACTGAACCTTCGGCAAGTCTTTGGGACTGCGCAGAGTTTATCGCAACTTCGTATAAACTGGAAATCGGACACCCTCCCGGTAACCCGTTGTTCTTCCTCATTGCGCGTTTTTTTGCAATATTTGCACCCTCGACTCAATACGTAGCGCTGGCGATAAACATTATGTCCTGCGTATGTAGCGCGCTCACAATTATGTTCCTCTTCTGGAGCATTACGCATCTTGCTCGCAAAATTGAAGTGGGTGCGGGTAGCGAGCCTACAAAAAATCAGAGCTGGGCTATTATCGCTGCGGGCGTAATCGGTTCACTTGCATACGCATTCACAGATACATTCTGGTTCTCGGCTGTGGAGAGTGAGGTTTACGCAATGTCGTCGCTCTTTACTGCTATGGTTTTCTGGGCAATACTCAAATGGGAAGAGTATGCCGATGAGAAACACTCGAGTCGCTGGTTGGTGCTGATTGCATATCTGATGGGTCTGTCGGTGGGAGTCCACCTGCTCAACCTGCTGGCTATCCCTGCAATCGTGTTTGTCTATTACTTCAAAAAATATGAGAAAATTACACGTCGCGGAGTAATCCTCGCTACGGCTGCATCTGTGTTGCTGCTGGGATTGGTGAACTTCTTCGTGATTCCGGGAACTGTCGCTCTGGGAGCAGCTTTTGACTACGCATTTGTCAATTTGTTCGGTATGGAGTTCAATACGGGTCTGATTGTGTTTGCACTGTTGCTCTTTGCGCTGCTGGGTGGCGGACTCTGGTTTACATACAACAAAGGTATGGTAAAGGCCAATGCTGCATTGTTATTCATCGCTGTGTTTATGATTGGCTATGGCAGCTACACCTCTTATCCGATTCGTGCCGTTGCCAACCCGCCGATGAACAGCAATAACCCGAATAACGCATACGCGCTTAAGTCTACGCTCGACCGCGACCAATATGGTTCACGTCCGTTGTTGTATGGTCCGTATTACAACTCCGAGTACGACGGCGTGAAGGAGGGCGATTACTATATCGCACTCGGTGATAAGTATAAAAAATTCTCGCGAATCGAAGACTACACCTATCCGTCAGATTTGAAGACAATTTTCCCGAGAATGTACAGCCCGATGCACGCAGATGGCTACAAAGCGTGGGGCGGTGTAAAAGGCGTTAAGCGTAATTACATAAACTATCGTGGCGAACCGGCTACGATTACTATCCCGACCTTTGGCGAAAACCTGAAGTTCTTTTTCAATTATCAGCTGAACTTTATGTATTGGCGTTATTTTATGTGGAACTTCGTGGGTCGTCAGAGCGATGAGCAGTCCGTAGGCGAACTGACTAAAGGTAACTGGTTGTCGGGTATTACACCGATTGACGAGATGTTCCTGGGTCCGCAGTCAAATCTGCCCGAGGATATGAAGAACAACAAGGGCCGAAATACATATTTCTTCCTGCCGTTTATTCTTGGACTGCTGGGTATGTACTACCAATATGTTCGCGACGGACGCGGATTTACCGTTGTGATGTGGCTGTTCATAATGACAGGTATCGCAATCGCAGTCTATCTGAATATGCCTCCGGGCGAGCCACGCGAACGTGACTACGTGTTTGCGGGTTCGTTCTACGCATTTGCAATATGGATTGGTCTGGGACTGTTGTTGATACACGATGCACTGAAGAAGTTTACTGCAAACCGATGGGCTACGCTCGGTGCAGCTACGGTGCTGTCGGCAGTTGTTCCTGTTATACTTATTGCTCAGAACTGGGACGACCACGACCGTTCGCACAGATATGTTGCTCGCGATTTCGGACATAACTACCTTGAATGTACGCTGCCCAACTCAATCATAATGAACTTCGGGGATAACGACACATTCCCGCTGTGGTATAGTCAGGAGGTTGAAGGAGTGCGCCCGGATGTCCGAGTGATGAATATGAGCTACCTCGGTGCTGAGTGGTACATCGACCAGATGAGAGTTAAATCCAACGAATCGGAACCTGTGCCATTCTCTCTGCCCAGAGAAAAATATACGGGCATAAACGGCTCGTTGCCTGTCTACGAAACATTCGACCGCCCGCTGGAGATATCTCAGGTTATGGACCTTATCAAGAGCGATGACCCGAGAACTAAGGTTAAGATGTACAGTGGTCGTCAGATGGACTACATTCCGGTGACTACGATTCTGTTGCCTGTCAATAAGCAGAACGCAATCGAGTCGGGTATTCTTCGCGCTGAAGATGCACACTTGGCAGTTGATACGATTGTGCTCAAGTTGACAGGGTCGCAACTCGAACGCAGCGAAATGATGTTGCTCGACCTGCTGGCTAATTTCGATTGGAAGCGCCCGCTGTACTTTACTCAGCCTACGGCAGTGGCTCGCCAGCTCGGCCTGATTGAGTATATGCAGCAAGATGGTTTCGCTTACAGATTGGTGCCGATTAAAACCGAAGTCAAGGGGCTGACCGTTGGTCGCATTGATACCGAATATTTGTGGAATAACTTGATGAACAAGTTCAAATATGCAAATATCAAAGACCCGAGAGCTTATGCCGATGCTACGATTCAGCACTCATTCCGCGTGACCCAAATCAGGGGTACATTTGCGCGTCTGGCTCAGCAGTTGATGGCTCAGGGCGATACGACCCGAGCTAAACAGGCGATTGAGTATGGATTGGCCGAGGTGCCGTTCTCGAAGATTGCTCACTCGTATGATTCTACGCTGCCGGTCATCGAGGCATATTACAAGATGAAACAGCCCGAAAAGGCTAACGAAATATTGCACGATTGGGAGTTCAGACTGAAAGAGCAGATGGTCTATTATACTCAATTCCGCGGCATTAAGTGGAACAGCGTTGAACGTGACTTCGAAGAGAGCGTCTTTATGATGTATGAGCTCTATAAACTCGCATCAAGATATGGTCAGACCGATATCGCCGAGGATATGGAGGCATATTTCAAAGAGTGTGGTTTGATGGAGGAATAATGAGAGATATTCGTCAGTTGGATACAGATTTGGAGTTCGAAAACAAGATTCGTCCTCAGCAGCTTGATAGCTTCAGCGGACAGGATAAAATTGTTGAGAATCTGCATATTTTCATCAAGGCAGCCCTGATGAGGGGCGAGTCTTTGGACCACTTGTTACTGCACGGACCTCCTGGGCTGGGTAAGACTACGCTGGCAAATATTGTCAGTCGCGAGATGGGCGTAGCTATGAAGGTCACCTCTGGTCCGGTGTTGGACAAGCCGGGCGATTTGGCGGGTCTGCTGACCTCGCTCGAGGCTGGTGATGTGCTCTTTATTGACGAGATTCACCGTCTGAGCCCTGTGGTCGAGGAGTATCTGTACTCGGCAATGGAGGACTTCAAAATTGACATTGTGCTGGACAAGGGGCCGAGTGCGAGGTCGATTCAGATTGAGCTGAATCCATTTACACTGATTGGCGCTACAACCCGTAGCGGGTTGCTGACAAGTCCTCTGCGCGCACGATTCGGCATTCAGTGCCACCTCGAGTATTATGATGTCGATACCCTGAAAAAGATTTTGCATCGCTCGTCGGGGATTCTGGGAATGGAGATTGACCAGGAGGCTCTGGTTGAGATTGCAATGAGAAGTCGTGGAACGCCACGTGTGGCCAACTCGCTGTTGCGCAGGGTGAGAGACTTTGCTCAGGTCAAGGGCGACGGAGTGGCTGATTTGAGTATTACGCGATATGCGCTCGATGCGCTGAATATCGACTCGCGAGGGCTCGACTTGATGGACAATAAGATTTTGGGTACTATAATCCATAAGTTTGGCGGTGGACCTGTGGGGCTGAATACCATAGCTACGGCAGTAGGCGAGGACGCAGGTACAATCGAAGATGTTTATGAGCCATTCCTCATCAAAGAGGGATTTATTCGTCGTACGCCGCGAGGACGTGAGGCTACGGAGTTGGCATACGCTCATTTGGGCGAGATGAAACCCAGCACGATGGCATCGCTTTTCTAAAAAATCTTTTTAATGTATATGAGACGGTTAATATTTGTCAGGGGGCTATTTAGTCTGTGGACACTATTGACCGTTTTGTTTATGTTTGGGTGTGATTACAATAAATTTGAAGATGTAACCGAGCAGAGTGGGGCGGAGGATAAGGTCGATTCGGTCGGGTATATATCGCTGGCGAGGCTGAAGAGTTTTTATGTCGAGGGGGGAGTCACGCTCACGACCGATGCTGTGGTCAGAGGCGTAGTCACAGCCAATGACGTGGCCGATAATTTCTACAAAAAGATTGTGATTCAGGACTCTACCGGAGCCGTAGCCATCGCGCTTGGACAGTATGATTTGCACAATTACTACCCGCTCGGAGCCGCTGTGTCGGTGAGAATACGAGGTCTCAGGCTCGGAATGGTAGACAATATGTTGCATCTGGGGCTTGGCTCAGAATCAGACGAGGTGGCTGAAATTGCTACGGTTGCGCTGATGAACAAATATCTGTTCGATGTGAAGAAGGGGACTGAGTTGCAGCCTGTTGTGCGCAAAATATCCGAACTGACAACAATGGATATAGGACGATTGGTGAAGGTCGAGGGGCTTGTTGCAGATTTGTCGGTGTGGAGACGTTGGGCACAGTCAGAGAAGTATTCGCCATCGGGTTATGCTCGGGCGGTTGATATGGCAGCGATGGACTCCGAGTGGCGGACTATATATATTTATACCAGCGGCTATGCTCAGTTTGCTGACCAGCTGGTGCCTGAATCGACATTTTCGGTTACGGGCATTGTGCTGAAAAAGAATAACTCCGAGTTCAGAATCCAGATGCGCAGTCTCGCAGATGTCGTCGTAAATGATTAGTACAATGGCTGGAGTCTACGTGCATATCCCCTTTTGCAAAACAAAGTGTTACTATTGCGACTTCTATTCGGTTGCGAACCACGCCCGAATGGCCGAAACCGTAGATGCCATTTGTCGGGAGATTACTCTTCGCCGAGATTTTTTGACAGAGCCTGTAGAAACACTCTACATTGGAGGAGGAACTCCCTCGTTGTGCTCAGCCGAGCAGATTGGTAAAATTGCCGAGTGTGTCACGAATAACTTTGACTGCTCGCAGTTGGTGGAGTTTACGCTCGAGGCCAATCCCGAACAACTTACCGAAGATTACCTGTCTGAGTTGAAACGCATCGGAGTCAATCGACTCAGCATCGGGGTGCAGTCGCTTTCGGACAGAATACTGAAATTTATAAATAGAAAACATAGTGCAGCACAGGCTGTTACGGCAATAGTCAATGCTCAGCGTGCCGGCTTTGAAAATATCTCGGCAGACCTTATTTACGCTATTCCGGGACTGACCGATGAGGAGCTCGAAATGTCACTTACACAACTTACGGCGCTCGGAGTGCAGCACCTCTCGGCTTACCACTTGGGTATTGAGCAGGGTACGGTATTTGGCCGCCGTCTGGCCGAGGGCGCTATCAGCGAGGTGTCCGAGCAGGTTAGTACACAGCACTACGAGCGTGTGTGCCGAGTGTTGAGGG
>JAZOQL010000271.1:0-1613 GCA_045656065.1 Rikenellaceae bacterium
TACCTGTTTCTGCTTGGCATCCTTTTGCTGAAAACCAACCAAATATTTCATTGCCTTCCAAGTCCATTTGGATGACAGGCTTTCTTCTTTGTTTTGATAGTTTGACAATTGTCTCATTTGTGTGATGCTTCCCATAAAACGGATTTTTTTCACCAGCCTTTTGTCCCATTTCCTTGTGTATTCGGTTATGCTCTTCTGTTGTTAGGCAAATAAGATTATATGGGTTGTTGTTGGATGGATTACAATCTATATGATGGACTTGACAACCTTCAAACCACTTACCACAGATTTCAGGGAACGCTTTTGCAACGAGAATGTGTACCATATAATACCTTCCTTTCCGGTTATACAAATGTACCCGTAATTTTCCTCGCTCAGACGAAACCTGTTTAAGGATTTTGCCACCGTATTTTTTGCTGTTGGTATAATGTGCAACACTCCTGATTCTGCCTAAACTGCTTGCTTGATACTTATTTTCAAGCCCTTCAATATCTTTCCATATCTCTTCCATATTGAGAATATACAAGAAAAATATATTAAAAACAAAAGACGATGATTATGACTTTAAAATCATTACTAATAGCAATAAATAATATATCCATTGAGCAGAATCTCGTTTACAGCACTATGAGTGGTACGAGCCTTTATGCTATCAACCCGAAGAATGTACAGGGCTATCCGATGTTGTTTTCGGCCCCTACAGGAAACCATCGCGTCGAACAAAACACTACAACTTATGAGATAACCTTGTACTATTTCGACCGCCTGCTTGAGGACAGTGCAAACGACATTGATATCTATTCCACAAGCATTGAACAGTTGAAAAATATCGTCAGGGGCATCAGCACCATCGACGGTGTACTCAAGGTAGAGGATGGTTATACCATCACCAATTTCAACGATACGGAATCCTTTGATGACAGGCTTGCGGGAAGTTGGGCGACCATCGACATCGTTACCGACAACAGCGTCTGTTTCATCGACGAAAATAACGAAGAATAAGACGTTATGTTTTGGGAGCAAAACCAAAAAAACAGAGGTCTGACCTTGAGAAGGGACAGCCGCAGACAAAGGCAAAGGAAAGGGACGAGGCGTATAAAAAGTACCGCAACTACATTCGCAGCAAGGCATTCAAGGAAGTCAGGAAGATAGTTGATGAACGCGATGGTGGGAAGTGTATGACTTGCGGACGTACCCGTCAGAACGGAGTAACGCTTTCGACCCATCACAGATGCTATGAGCACCTATACGAAGGAGGAGAGGCAGAGGCAAACGACTGCATCCTCCTTTGCAATATATGCCACAAGGCGATACACTCTTCAAAGAAAAACTATCAGTGGTTCAGTATGAAGAACCCCCGCAACAATATACCCGAAAGGGACGAAAATAACCCCGATGAGATGTAGTTATACCCATTCGGGGACTTTTTACAGCCGAAAGAATATAATGGTAATACTGATTGACGTTGGCCACAGCCGCTATCCCGTATCACAAGGAAAGAGAAGCCCTGTAAGGGAAGACGGAACCCGTTTCTATGAATACGCAAGCAACAGAAGGATTGGATATTTGGTCTCAAGGAAATTGGAAGAACTTGGGATAGAACACTATTTTGT
>JAZOQL010000272.1:0-14385 GCA_045656065.1 Rikenellaceae bacterium
CATGGCTACGATCCGACTTCGTCGCGCGAGCCGCTGCCGCACATTATAATCGCTATTCTCTTCATAAGCAGTTTGTTTATTTCATTAATACCTAATTGCAAGATTTGTGCGAATTTAGGATTTTTTGGCGAAATTCCAAAAACAATTTTACGAATAAAAAGTAAGACCTGTCGATTGGCTTATCGACAGGTCTTGCGTAAATCGTTGTGAATATTTATTTTACGAGCCCAGAGAAACCCATAAATGCCATTGCCAGAATGCTTGCAGTAATCAGCGCGATGGGAATACCTTTCATTGCTTTAGGCAATTTTTCGATGTCGAGGCGCTCTCTGATGCCAGCGAACAATACCATAGCCAAAGTGAAACCGAGCGCAGTTGATACGGCAAAGACTACCGATTCGCCAAGATTAAACTCCTTTTGCACCAGCAGAACGGATACGCCCAGAACTGCACAGTTCGTAGTGATAAGCGGCAGGAATACACCCAATGCCTGATACAAAGCAGGACTAACCTTTTTCAGAATAATTTCGACCATCTGAACCAGAGCCGCAATCACCAAAATGAACACGATTGTCTGCATATATTCTATGTGCAACGGAACGAGTACGTAATATTGCAGCATATATGCGGCTATCGAAGCGATTGTCATAACAAATGTTACGGCTGCACCCATACCCGCAGCGGTGCTGACTTTGGTTGATACACCCAGGAATGGGCAGATGCCCATAAATTGGGACAACAGAATATTATTGACAAATATTGCTGAGATTATGATTACAAAATATTCCATATCTATCTGAGTTTAGCGGTTAATTTATTGAAAATAATCATCAGGTATCCCAGAACGAGGAAGGCTCCCGGAGCCAAAACAAATATCAGAATGCCGTCAGTTTCAGCGAGTTTCATTCCGAATATCGAGTATGAACCCAACAACTCTCTGACTGCGCCGATGATTGTCAGTGACATTGTGAATCCAAGACCGATTCCAGCACCGTCTAACATTGAAGACAACATTCCGTTCTTCGAGGCGAATGCCTCTGCGCGACCGAGAATGATACAGTTAACAACAATCAGCGGGATAAATACGCCCAGCGAATTGTACAAATCGGGAACATACGCCTGCATAATCAGCTGAACTACAGTTACCAATGATGCGATTACGACGATGAATGACGGAATGCGCACTTTGCTCGGAATAAGGTTCTTAATCAGCGAAATAATCATATTCGACATTATCAAGACGAACATCGTAGCTACGCCCATACCCAACCCGTTGATTGCCGATGTGGTTGTTCCCAGCGTAGGACACATACCCAACATCAATACAAACACAGGGTTATTCTTTATAATTCCAGAGGTGAAAGTCTTAAAATTGCCCATTATTATTCCTCCTTATCAATTTGTTTGAAAATGTCGTGTGCGAGTTTAACCGCTTCAGAGAATGCTCTCGAAGTGATGGTTGAAGCAGTGATTGCATCTACATCGCCGCCATCTTTCTTCACGAATAACTTATATGATTCGGGATTTTTGCCGCTGAACTGAGCTACGAATTTTGAGCCCTTTTCTGCGATTTTCGCTCCCAAACCCGGAGTCTCATTGTGTGATAATACCGAAATATTTTCAATTGTGCCGTCTGTTCTGAAGCCTACCAGCAGACGTACCAGACCGCTGAATCCGTTTTTGGTGAAGGTCTCAACGGCATAACCTACGGTTTTACCCTCGAGTCGAGCTGTGTATATTGCCAACTGCTGACCATCAATATCCTTAACAACTTTATCTTCGTTTGGTTGATTGTCAAACTTAGGCAGCACCTGACTCAGAGCACTTATTGTCTTTTGGTTTTCGGTATTTGCAATAGGTTCTTTCGTAACATTATAGACAAGACCTACGGCCGACGAGGTTACTGCTGTGATTACGAGCAGCACCAATATCATATTTTTCAGTGTACTTTCCATAACTGTCAAATCTCTATTTTACTAAGCTGCCAAATCGACGTGGTTTTACATATTTGTTAATCAGCGGAGCTACGGCATTCATAATCAAAATGGCGAATGACATACCTTCGGGATATGCTCCCCAGACGCGAATCAAGATTGTTATCACACCAATTCCGACACCGTAAATCAACATTCCCTTGTGAGTCATCGGCGAAGATGAATAGTCGGTTGCCATAAACAGCGCTCCGAGCAGTGCACCACCCGTAAGCAGATGGAACGCTGGTCCCATATACAATTCCGGAGCCGATACATTGAGTATAAGTGCAAACAGTGCCATCGAACCCAATACTGCCACAGGTGTATGCCAAGTGATGACCTTGCGAACCAATAGATAAATGCCGCCTAAAATCAGTGCCAATGCAGCAAGTTCGCCTAACGAACCACCCTTGATACCCAGCAACAAATCGCTATAATTGAGTTGCGACAAGATATCTTGCATAGGGATATTGTTTTTCAGAGCCTCTTTTACGGCAGTAAGCGGAGTTGCTCCTGAGAATACGTCTACGCACGTAGCACCAGATGTTGCATTGTCGCCTGCCGAATTGAGCAGCGGAAATGTGGTCATCGTAACCGGGAATGAAATCAACAGGAATACACGTCCCACGAGTGCCGGGTTGAACGGGTTGCGACCCAGACCTCCGAATGACATTTTGCCAACACCGATAGCTACTATTGCGCCGATGAGGATTTGCCATATCGGAAGGTTATATGGAATATTAAATGCCAAAAGTATACCTGTAACTACGGCAGAAAGGTTTCCGATAGTGCATTCTCCTTTCAACAGAAAGCGCTGAATAAACCATTCCACCACCACACAGGCTGCTACTGATATGAGTGTAACAACAAGTGGCATAATACCGAACACGATGCACGATACAATGAGCGACGGAATCAGCGCAATAATCACATCAAGCATTATGCGGCGTGTAGATTCCTTTCCGTGCAGGTGTGGACAGGATGTTACTAATAATCTGTTCTCCATAAATTTGGTGTTTGTTAGAGGGTTACATTTACATTCCTTATTTCTTTTGAGGTGATTTTCGTGCATAAGCTCGGCCTGTGCGAATGTAGTCCAAAAGTGGCAACGCTGCCGGACACGTGAACGTACAGCAACCACATTCGATACAGTCTACCACATTATTCGGCAACAACTCGTCATAGCGATTCAATTCACAAAGACGGAACAGCAGATATGGTTCCAACCCCATTGGACAAGCCTCGATACACTTGCCACATCTGATACACTCTTTTGCTTCGTGTCTATACGCCTCGTTGCCTTTGAGCAGCAAAATACCTGAGGTGCCTTTCAATAGTGGAGCATCAAGATTGCTCATTGCTATACCCATCATCGGACCGCCATTGATAATCTTGAAATTTTCATTTTGATTTGTTGCATCAAAACCCGAATACTCAAGAATATCTTTGACTGATGTGCCGAATCTTATTCTGTAATTACCCATACGTGGCAGTTTGCTGCCTGTCACTGTAACAATACGGTCAATCAATGGGCGATTTTTTTGAACTGCCTGATACACAGCATAAATTGTACCTACATTTTGTACAACAACTCCGACATCAGCTGGCAGTTTGCCCGACGGAACCTCTTTGCCCGTAACTGCTTCAATCAACTGTTTTTCGCCGCCTTGTGGGTATTTTATCTTCAGCGGAGCTACCTCGATAGAGTAGGCCGTAGCCAATTTGCTCAACCGCTCTATTGCATCTGGTTTATTACATTCGATGCCGATGATTACCTGTTTTGCTCCTAAAGCTATTTGCAATATTTTGGCTCCGATTAGAACCTCCTCACTCTTTTCAACCATTACTCTGTGGTCAGAGGTCAGATAAGGTTCACACTCGACGCCATTCACCACTAAGGTGTCGATTACAATTTTGCCTGCTACGTTCAGTTTGTTCTGAGTCGGGAACATTGCGCCGCCCATTCCGACGATACCCATATCTGAAACCCTTTTCAATATCTCAGAACCTGTCAGTTTTATTTCGCGAACAATATCTTCACTGCGGTCAATTGTTTCAACCCACTCATCGCCTTCCACCTCGATAGTCACTGCCGGCATAGGTCTGCCCGTTTTGTCTGTAATCGATTCGAGCGAGGTCACTGTTCCGCTGACCGATGAGTGTATGTTGCAAGACAAGCCGGGTGCTGCTGCACCTATCAGTTGTCCGACCAAAACTTTATCGCCTCTTAAGACACACGCCTGAGCCGGAGCTCCGATATGTTGACTGAGGGGGATAGTCACCTTTTGGGGCAATGGAAAATCTTCGATTGCCTTGTTTGCTGTGAGTTTATTTTCTGCGGGGTGAATGCCGCCTATTTTGAAACTTCTCAACATTATACTATTTGGTTTGCGCAGTCGTTGGTGTTTCGACAGCAGGTTTACGCTCAGGGAAATTTACTTCTGTAATTGCACCTACGGGGCATTCGGCTACGCACTTGCGGCACATTCTACACTTGTTGAAGTCGATATACGCCACATTGTTGGCAAGTGTAATGGCCTCAAACGGACAGGTTTTTACACATTTGCCGCAACCGATACAGCCTACGGAACAAGCCTTGCGAGTTTTTGCTCCTTTGTCTTTGTTGACGCAACTAACATATATTCGTCTATCTTTCGGTCCACGTTTTCTCAACTCGATAATGCCCTTAGGACAAGCCTTGACACAGGCTCCACACGCAGTACACAGGTCGGGGTTGACCTCTGGAAGTTCTGTTTCGGGATTGATTTTGATTGCTCCGAAGGTGCACACCGATGCACAATCGCCCTTCCCGAGACATCCGTACGAGCAGCCTGTCTCTCCAGCAAAGATTGCATTTTCAACCAGACACGAAGATGCTCCTTCGTATTTTACGGTTTTAGGTCTGACCTTGCAACTGCCGGCACAACGGACCACGGCGATCATTGGGTCACTTGCAGCGGGGGTCTTGCCCAAGTATTCGCCTATACGTGACATTACACTTACACCCCCGACAGGACATCTGAGTCCCTCCATTGAATCTGATTTTACAAGTGCATCAGCCAAACCGCGACAGCCGGGATAGCCACAGCCACCACAATTGGCTCCGGGCAGCATTCCCTCGACAACATCGACTCTCGGGTCCTCTTCTACCTTGAATTTCTGTGCAACAAAGTACAAGACTATTGCTGCGATGACACCCAATACGACAAGTGTCAAAATGGTGTAGATTAAAATATCACTCATTATCTAATTACTTTTATTAATTCAATCCAATGGGTATGCAGTAAAGATTATCTTGCGTGACAATCTCTTTTTGAAAAATGACAATATGATGAAGTATATTGCTCCGGCTCCCAATGCCGAGAGTCCTGCCACAACTTCACTGCTACCTATATGAAGCAATAATAATAGTGTTGTTAGTATAATAACAAAGGGGTATACATAAACAATCATAGTTGCACGTAACCCCAATTCTTCGCTCATTTCCACAAGTACGCGACTGCCAACTTCATAGCAATCAGTGTATTTTGTCGGAATGGTTATCTCTTTTTCGGTGCCATTACCACACAACTCCTTTGCACGACACGACCCGCAAGCCTCCTGTTGCAGAATCTTGACCAATAAAGCATCGTCTGTTATTTTTATAACGATACCCTCGTGAGAGACTCCATGTGCCATACTTTATTGTGTTTAATTAAAATTGGTATTTCGCAGTAATGGGCATTTGTCTGTCCTTATTAAACGCTTGTGTCGAGAGTTTAAGTACAGGACAGAACTGATTTCTTTTATATTCGTTTCGTCTAACTAAGCGAGCAACCTGAGCTACCTCCTCCTGGTCGAAACCTACCTCTGCAATCTCTTCTACGCTTTGATTCTGCTCAATCAGGCGGTAGAGAATCGAGTCCAAAACCTCGTATACAGGCAGCGAATCGCTGTCTTTTTGGTCGGGACGCAACTCTGCCGACGGTTCTTTGTCGATTATCGAGCGTGGTATGATTTCGCCATTGCGATTGATGTGGCGAGCCAAATCATAAACTTCCATTTTGTAGAGGTCGCCCAACAGGCTCAGCGCTCCGATTGTATCTCCGTACATTGTGCCGTAGCCGACAGCAGCCTCGCTCTTGTTGCTGCAATTGATTACCACCGAGCCAAACTTGTTGCTATATGACATAAGCAGCAGGCCTCGGATTCGTGACTGCATATTCTCTTCGGTGACATCTTCTTTTCTGTCGCCGAAGACCGGAGCCATAGTCTTGCGTGTGGTATCGAAAATATCTCTGATAGGAACTATATCATATTGAATGCCGAGATTGTTTGCGAGTTCGACGGCATCACTTATCGAGTGGTCGGTTGAATACTGTGAGGGCATCATCAGTGCGTGTACATTTTCCGCACCGAGAGTTTCGGCACACATTGCGCAAACTACTGCCGAGTCTATGCCGCCCGACAAACCTAGGCAAGCCTTCTTGAAGCCGTTCTTGCGGAAGTAGTCTGACAGACCAAGTTTGATTGCGCTATAAACATTATGTGTCTTGTCCTGAGCCGGAAATTCAATAGGTGTATTTTGTTCAAATGGATTGAATGTGACAAAATCTTCCGCAAAAGGTTTCATCATCAGAATGAGTTCACCGCGGCTGTTATAGACGGTGGAATTGCCATCGTAAATTATATCTGTATTTCCGCCCACGATGTTTGTCAGAATCAGGGTTTTCCCCAGCTCGAATGCTTTGTTGCTGAAATATTGGTGACGACGTTCGACAATTCCGCGACTGTATATTGATTTATAGCAGTTGATAATCAGTTCGGGTTTGATTCCGTATTCATTTTCAACCAGAACATCTTCGCCCAGCACTACGGCTATTTTGTGACCGTCGACCTCGATGAATTCGCAGCCCTCAGACGGAGCAATATATGCTGCCTCTTGTCTATTGTTGATTTTCTTTTTTCCGATGTATTTTTCAACTCGACTATTTCTGACTATTGCTACGGTGCTGATTGTTCCGCTTGTGTGTTTGTAAGGTGTACCGATGAGTGCAGTGATATTGTCGCAATGTTTCGCGATAATATTCAGTGTCTCGTCACATTTTTCAAGGAATGAAATATCACCTAACAGGTCATAAGCAGGAGCTCCACAGAGAGCCATCTCGGTAAAGACGATGAGTTTTGAGTCCTCATTTTTGGCACGTTCGATAGCGTCGATAATTTTTTTGCTATTAGCTTCAAAATCGCCAATCGAGTAGTTCAGTTGAGCCAACGAGATTTTCATATCTGCAATAGTAGTTTGAGTTAAAATTAATTGTGGCAAAAAATCTAATAAAATGCCACTCAAAAGCGCTGCAAAGGTACAAATTATTTAGGAGCTTGTATTCAAAACGGCTATAATTTTTCATTTTTTTTGATTATTTTTTTGCAGATTAAAAAAAAGTGTATACCTTTGTGGCGTCAATTAAGATGGTGTCATAGCTCAGTTGGTAGAGCAAAGGACTGAAAATCCTTGTGTCCCCGGTTCGATTCCTGGTGGCACCACATATTGAGTGAGGGGGGAGCCTCTGAGTCGTGGCGATTCAGAGGCCTCTTTTGTTTTCTGTCTTGTGCTGCTTCTTCAGCGACTTGGACATCCGTTCGATACACAACCTTTTCTGTTCCATATTTGGGTGCACGTAGAGATTGAGCGTTGTGCTAATGTCTGAGTGCCCAAGCAGTACGCTCACCGTTTTGTAGTCGCAGTTGCACTCTATGCACCGAGTCGCAAAACTGTGTCTCAGACCGTGAAACTTCATCGGGGGGATGTCTAACTCTTTAATCAGTCGTTTGTAGTAATTCCGGTATGTTCGGGGTTCGGTCGGAATGGCCGAGTTGCTCAGTACGTAAAATGCTCCGTTTACTACCTTTTTCAGCGGTTTTATCATCTTGCACAACTCGTATGACATAGGTATCTTGCGAATGGAATTTTTTGATTTAGGGCTATCTATGATTATCTTTGTTTTGTCCTTCTCATTGGGCAAATATATGCGTTGGATAGTCTTTGTAATGGTGATTACCCTTAAATCTGTGTCTATGTCGTCCCACGTCAATGCACATACTTCGCCTATTCTCAGGCCGCTGCTCAGGCAAATGTAGATGCCTAAATTACGGAATGTAAAATTCGACTTTACAAATTCCATTATTTTGCGTTGATTGCTCTTGTTTAGCACCTCTATTTCGTGCTGTGCCTGAATCGCGGGGAACTTGATTTCGAGAGGTTGTTCGCTGAGCAAATCGTGTTTGATTCCAAATTTTAGAATCATTTTCAATACAACCAAAATGTCTTTGACAGATTTTGGACTCAGCCCGTTTGCCAATTTACTCAGAACAAACTGCTGGATAGACTCTTCGTCAATGCAGGTTTTGTCGGCAAAGGCGGGTAAGATGTGATTGTTAATTAGCAGCGTGTATGCTGCAAAGGTTGATTTTTTGACATATTGCTGCTTGTCGGCTTGCCACAACTCAACAATAGTTTTAAATTCGGTGATAGTTTTCATACTATATTTTTATTTAAGTTCACCGAAATTATAATCAAAAAAAGTGATATTTATGCAAAAAAAATACCCAACCACATTTTTTTTTTGTGATTGAGTATTTGTGTTAAAAAATGTAAAACTTATTTTTGCGGTTGACCTTCGTAAGCTCTGATGATATATACATTTTCGAGAGGTCTTGCAGCACGGTTTACCTGAACATTTGAGATTTTGTCTACAACGTCCATACCTTCAACAACTTCGCCGAAAGCTGTGTATTGGCTGTCGAGGTGCGGAGCACCACCCACTGTTTTGTACACTTCGCGATGAGCCTTGCTGAATCTGTGTGTCTTTTTGTTTTTGATTGCGCGGTTCATCTGGATAATCATATTTTCGATTTGGTCGAGTTGTTCGTCAGTTTGAACTGCACCTTCAACAATGTAGAATTGGCTCGGTGAAGATTCACGTTTCTTGTTGACATTGTCACCAAGGCGAGCTGCAGACAGCGTACCTTTCTTGTGGAAGTGTTTCTTTTTGAATTCTGCGGGAATTGTGTAATCAAGTTTCTGACGACCAGCAGTTTCTGGGTCACCACCTTGAATCATAAAGTTGTTGATAACTCGGTGGAACAACAGACTGTCATAGAACTTTTCATTCACAAGTTTCAGGAAGTTGTCTCTGTGAAGCGGAGTGTCGTTGTAGAGTTTTACAACAATGTTACCCATTGAGGTTTCAATCGTAACAATTTTTTCTTCTTGGTTACTTTGGCAGCCTGCCAACGTAGCCACAAACATTGCAGCAAGTGCAAATGAAAAAATTTTCTTCATAATTTATTATTTTTTAGTATTTGTCAATTTCAGTGCAGAGGCGGTTGAAGATTTCTTCGATGCTGCCTACACCATTGATTTTGTGTAATTTATTCTGAGCTGCATAGTAATCGGCTACGATAGCAGTCTGAGCCTTGTAGACGTTGATGCGGTTTTGGATAACAGCTGGGTCGGCATCATCGGCTCTGCCGCTGACCTGTCCGCGTTGAAGCAGACGTTTAACGAGTTCTTCGTCGGGAACTTCGAGTGACAACATCAGTGTAACTTCCTGATTGTTAGCCTTGAGCATTTGGTCAAATGCTTCTGCTTGAGGTGTAGTTCTTGGGAATCCGTCGAAGATGCAACCTTTGGCATCGAGGTGTTTGCTGATAAAATCTTCGATGATTGAGATAACCAATTGGTCTGGAACGAGTTCGCCTCTGTCGGTGAAGCTTTTCACTTCGAGTCCGAGTTTAGTTCCGTTTTTGATTTCGTTGCGGATTACGTCGCCTGTTGAGACGTGCAGGATTCCGTAACGTTCCACAAGTTTATCGGCTTGAGTTCCTTTGCCAGCCCCTGGAGGGCCGAATAATACGATGTTAAGCATTGTGTTAGATATTAGTTTTTAAATTATTTTTGCTTGTAAAACCGGCTCAAACTTAGTGAAAATTGGTTTTACCACCAAATTTTGAGTCCAATTATTTTACTCGGATTATGTTCATTCCGTCTCTAATCGGCAGAATGACATTTTCCACACGGTTGTCTTTTGCCACCAATTCGTTGAATTCCAATATATTGATAGTTTGTTTGTCTGAACTTTTGACATTTTCCACCACTTTGCCGCTCCACAGAACGTTGTCTGCGAAGATGTAACCTCCGGGATTGACTAATTTGTTATCCATCAATATGTTGTAATAATCGGTATATTGGCGTTTGTCGCCGTCGAGGAATACGAGATCGAAGGTTTCGTTGAGTGTAGTCATAATTGTTCGGGCATCGCCGATGTGATACACAATGTTTTGAGCATAAGCACTCTGCGCGAAATATTTCGAAAAAATATGTTCGAGTTCGTCATCAATTTCTATGGTGTGCAAAATGCCACTTTCGTCGAGTCCGCGAGCCAGACACAGTGCCGAATATCCTGTAAATGTGCCGATTTCGAGAATTCTCTTGGGGTGAATCATCATCGAGAGCATCTGTAATACAGCGCCCTGAATGTGACCCGAAACCATTCGCGGTGCCAGGACGTGCTGATGGGTATCTCGCTCGATCTGAGTCAGAATTGGCTCTTCGGGTGTTGAGTGCGACTTGATGTATTGGTTTAGTTGATCGTCTGTAAACATTTGGTTATTTGTATGTTAATATCGAAATATTTTCCCCGAAAATTTCGTTTGCGACCTCAATGATTTCTTCGTTCGTAATCGAGTTTATTCGGTCGGCCATTTTGTCCATTGGGTCTATGTTGTTGAATAACAGCATACTTTTGCCGGCCGAAAGCATACAGCCCTCTTTATTTTCCATTGCGATGGCGAGTTGGCCGATGTATTGTTTTTTTGCGATGCTCAGTGCTCGTTTGGATAGCCCCTCTGTTCGGATTTTTTCTATTTCGCTGTTTATTAGAGTTAAGCACTTGGTTTGCAATTCTTTATCTGTGCTGAAATAAACTGTTACTTCACCTGAATCTTTGAATGGAGTATAGCTCGCTTCGATGTTATATGACAGTCCGTTTTTCTCTCGTAATGAGGTATTTAGGATAGAATTTGCTTGCGGGCCACCCAAAATATTCACCAACAGCGACAATACGATTCTTTTAGGGTCGTCTGCTCTGTATCCTCGGTTGCCGATTATACAGTGAACCTGGTGAGTTTTTTTGTTTTTTGTTATGTTAAAATGTTTATAATCATCAGGTAATATCTTGTTATCTAAACTTTTAGTTGAGATGATATTTGCTAAATACTTATAACACAATTCCTTAAATCTGCTAATTGTAATATTTCCGATAGCAGAAAACACCATTTTGTCGGTAGTATAGGTTCTGTTTATGAATCGGCAAACGGCATCAGAATCGAAATGTTTCAGCGACTTTTTCGAGCCCAAAATTTGGTGTCCGAGCGGGTTGTTTTGGAATAACAGTTCTTCAAAATCATCATAAATAAGTTCGGCTGGCGAGTCCTTATACGAATTGATTTCGTCAAGAATGACGTCACGCTCCTTATCGAGTTCTTTTGCTGGAAATGTCGAGTTAAACACCACATCTGCAATGAGTTCTATCGCTTTAGGGAAGTGTTTTTTTAGCGTTGTTGCGTGCACTACCGTCTCTTCTTTTGTGGTAAATGCGTTGAGTTCTCCGCCAAGGTTGTCGAGGCGATTGTTTATCTGATAAGCTCGACGTTTTTTTGTACCCTTAAAAATGCAGTGTTCGATGAAGTGTGCGATTCCATATTCGTTCTCGGCTTCGTCTCTGCTTCCGACTCCGATTGTCAGTCCGCAGTGCACCACCGAGCTCGAATTTTCTCGTCCCAGAACACATCTGATTCCATTGGGAAGTGTGAATGTTTCGAATTGAATCATTACTTTAGATGAGGTTGTTTAACATATCGAGTATCAGGAATTTACGTGTTTCATCTTTGCACAGTATAATTCTGTCTCTGATTGAATTTCTAAGCTCGGTTTTCTGGTTTTCGTCTAATTTCTCAAGTGAATTTTCAATTAGCGTAATGGCCTCGATTGCGGTGTAAAGTTCCTCGTCGAACATTATCTCCACGAAGATGTCGAGCCATTGTGAGAAGTCCAGGCGGCTCTGCCAAAGCGACGAAACAACCATTGCGAGTGCTGGTTTTCCGCGCAGTTTGTTGACCGATTCGATTAAAATTTCACGTGCCGATGGGGTAGTGATATCTCCGAGCAACTCCGCAATTTTGTGTCTGCGGTGAATGTCAATCGCCTCATCTTCAATGAATTCCACAAGCACAGGAATCATCTCTACATCACCTTTTTCCCGGATTGATTTCAGTTCTTCATCAAATTCGAATTCATCAGAATCCTTAAGTTCAGATGACAGAACGGAGTATTTATTTATAGCTGTATTCATAATCAAATGTATTTGTATGTATATCCTAATTTGCTGTTTTTTAATTCATTAGGCGTGCCTACGAATATCAGATTGCCACCTTGTTCGCCTCCTTCCGGTCCCAAATCTATTATCCAGTCGGCGCACTTGATGACCTCGGGGTTGTGTTCTACGATGACGATTGTGTGTCCGTTGGAAATCAGCGCGTTAAACGAGTCCAAAAGTTTCCTTATGTCGTGGAAGTGCAGCCCTGTGGTCGGCTCGTCAAAAATAAACATAATCGGTTGCGAGTAGTTCTCTTTAAGCAGGAATGCTGCGAGCTTAACTCGCTGACTCTCACCGCCTGAGAGCGTTGATGACGATTGTCCAAGTTTGACATATCCCAGACCTACGCGTTGCAGAGCGCTCAACTTTTCAACGATGCGTTTATTCAATGACGAATCTTCCTGAGCGAAGAATTCAACGGCTTCATCTACAGGCATTTCCAATATGTCATAAATATTTTTGCCTCGGTATCTTACCTCGAGCACCTCCTCTTTGAAACGCTTGCCTCCGCACGATTCGCATACCAGCTCAACGTCGGCCATAAATTGCATACTGACTCGGATTGTGCCTTCGCCCTCGCATTCTTCACAGCGGCCGCCTGCCATATTGAATGAAAAATGTGACGAATTCATTCCGTTAATCTTCGCAAAATGCTGTTCTGCAAATAGTTTCCTTATGTCGTCGTATGCCTTGATGTAGGTTGCTGGATTCGAGCGGCTCGACTTTCCAATCGGATTCTGGTCGACCATTTCGACTCTTGAAATCATTTTCAGGTCACCTTCAATGTCCGCAAAATTTCCCGGTTTCGAGCCTAAATCCAATAATTCGCGTCTAAGTGCAGGATACAATATGCCCTTTACCAATGAACTTTTACCGCTGCCGGAAACCCCTGTAACACAAGTCATTACCCCCAATGGGAATTTTATGTCAAATCCCTTGAGGTTGTTTTCGCAGACGCCCTTCAGTGTTACGTGGCTTCTCCATTTGCGGTATGAACTCGGCTGCGCAATTTTTTCTTTACCCGTAAGATATTGAGCAGTAAGGCTTTTTTCGCATTTCAGCAATTTGTCGAACGAGCCGCAGAATACCACTTCGCCGCCGTGTTCGCCGGCCAGAGGGCCAATGTCGATGACGGTGTCTGCTGCGGCCATAATGTTCGAGTCGTGTTCAACGACTATTACGGTGTTGCCCAAATCTCGTAACTGTTTGAGTACGTGTATCAAACGTTCGGTGTCGCGTGGGTGCAGTCCAATGCTCGGTTCGTCAAGAATGTAGAGCGAGCCGACCAAACTGCTGCCAAGTGAGCACGCGAGATTTATTCGCTGGCTCTCTCCGCCCGAAAGTGACGAGGAGAGTCGGTCTAAGGTCAAATAACCCAAGCCTACGTCGAGAAGATATTGTAGTCGATTTTTTATCTCGATAATTGGTTGTTTAGCAATGGTTTGTTCGTATTCGGTCAATGTCAGTGAATCGAAAAAATCCTTGAGTGATTCTGCGCTCATTGACACCATCTGAGCAATGTTTTTTCCTCCAATCTTGACGTAAAGTGCTTGTGGATTCAGGCGGTTGCCGTCGCAGTCGGGACACGTAGTTTTGCCCGTATAGCGCGAGAGCATAACTCGATACTGAATCTTGTAGCGCTCTTTGTGCAGATAGGTGAAAAATTCATCAAGTCCGTGAAACCATCTATTGCCCTTCCAAATCGTAGCGCGCTGCTCCTTAGTCAGTTCGCGATAGGGTTTGTGAATGGGGAAGTCAAACCGCGCTGCATTATTTACCAGTTGGTCGCGCCATTGACCCATTGTCTCGCCACGCCAGCACGCGATGCAATTCTCATAAATCGAAAGATTTTTATTTGGCACTACGAGGTCCTCGTCTATGCCCGTAATTTTGCCGTAGCCTTCGCATCTGGGACAGGCTCCGAGTGGGTTGTTAAAACTGAACAGATGTTCGGTTGGCTGTTCGAATTTCATTCCATCGCACTCGAATCTGCT
>JAZOQL010000273.1:0-7371 GCA_045656065.1 Rikenellaceae bacterium
AGTATTAATCGAGCTAAGTTATTAGCTACCGAAGTTGTCGTACATAATGTTTTCAGGCGGCACACCGAGGCTGTCGAGCATCTTGACTACAGCCGCAGTCATCATAGGAGGACCGCACAAGTAGTATTCGATATCTTCCGGAGCATCGTGGTTCTTCAGATAGTTGTCAAAGATAACCTGGTGGATAAAGCCTGTGTAGCCTGTCCAATTATCTTCAGGTTTCGCATCAGAGAGAGCGATATTGAACTTGAAGTTCGAATTTTCGCTTTCGATTTCTGTGAAGTCCTCTTCGTAGAAGATTTCCTGACGTGAACGTGCACCATACCAGAAGGTAACAGGTGTATCCTTGAGGTGTTTAGTCTTGAACAAGTCGAAGATGTGCGAACGCATCGGAGCCATACCTGCACCACCACCGATAAACATCTTTTCATTCGGAGTATCCTTAACAAAGAATTCGCCATAAGGACCAGAGATTGTAATCTTATCACCCGGTTTGAGCGAGTAGATATACGATGAACAGATACCCGGATTAACATTCATAAATCCACCTGTAGCGCGGTCAAACGGAGGTGTAGCGATACGAATGTTCAACATAATGATGTTGCCTTCAGCCGGGTGGTTAGCCATAGAGTAAGCACGGAATGTAGGTTCTGGGTTCTTAGCAACCAAATCCCACATCTTCATCTTATCCCAATCTTCGCGGTACTCAGGAGCCACATCGAAATCTGCAAACTTAATTGCATCATATTTCGGGATATCAATCTGAATGTAACCACCAGAGCGGAAGTTCAGACGTTCACCTTCGGGCAGTTTCACCACGAACTCGCGAATAAATGTAGCCACATTGTTGTTCGATACGACTTCGCATTCCCACTTTCTAACGCCAAGAACAGATTCGGGAACCTGAATCTTCATATCTTGTTTAACCTTAACCTGACAAGCCAGACGCCAGTGTTCTTGTTGTTGACGACGAGTGAAGAAGTTCACTTCGGTAGGCAGAATATCGCCACCACCGTCGAGAACCTGTACACGGCACATACCGCAGGCACCACCACCACCGCAGGCCGATGGCAGGAAAATGCCCTTATCACCCAGCGTAGAGAGCAGGTTATTACCAGACTCTACGACCAATTCTTTATCGTCGTTAATGTTGATTTTGACCTCACCCGACGAAGTGAGTTTGCTTTTTGCGTAGAGCAGCACAGCAACCAGAACAATGGTCACCACAAAGAATACTGCAATCGCCGTTATAATAATAGATGTCATTTCCTCTTCAGATTAAAGTTGAATACCAAGGAAGGTCATAAAGGCGATACCCATCAAACCTGTCAAAATAAACGTAATACCAACGCCCTTCAGCGGAGCCGGAACACTCGAATAGGCCATTTTTTCGCGGATTGCAGCCATCATTACAATAGCCAACCACCAACCAATACCAGAACCGAGCCCGAATACCGTAGCCTCACCGATTGTCGGATAAGCACGTTCTTGCATAAAGAGCGATGCACCCATAATCGCACAGTTAACGGCAATCAGCGGAAGGAAGATACCCAATTGGTTGTAGAGTGCCGGAGCAAATTTTTCCACAATCATTTCGACCAACTGAGTGAATGACGCAATAACTGCGATGAATATAATGAAACTCAAGAAGCTAAGGTCTACATTTGCGAAATCAGGTCCTATCCAACTCAAAGCTCCTGGGTTCAACAGATATTCATTCAGAAGGTAGTTCAACGGCACAGTAACACCCATAACGAAGATTACTGCGATACCGAGCCCCATAGCAGTCTTCACGCTCTTCGACACTGCGATAAACGAACACATACCAAAGAAGTATGCGAAGACCATATTGTCGATAAACATCGACTTAACGAATATATTAATAAGATTTTCCATCGCTCAACTATTTTTCAATCAACGACTTATTGCGACTTCTGTGAATCCAGATAATCAAACCTACGCAGACCAACGCCATCGGAGGTAACAATACCAATGAGTTGTTCGAGTAGAATCCGCCATTGGCGATATACCAAGATTCCGGAATTACGCGGTAACCCCAAAGTGTACCTGCGCCCAACAATTCGCGGAAGAAGCCCAAAACCAACAATACAACACCATAACCCATACCATTGCCGATACCGTCGAGGAACGAAGGCCACGGACGATTACCCAAGGCGAATGCCTCAAGACGACCCATAATGATACAGTTTGTAATGATCAAACCAACGAACACTGACAATTGTTTGCTGACATCATAAACGAATGCCTTGAGCACCTGGTCAACCAAGATTACAAGAGCAGCTACAACAACCAACTGTACGATGATACGGATACGAGATGGGATAGTCTTACGTATACACGAGATGATAAGGTTAGAGAAAGCCGTTACGATTGTAACAGAGAGTGCCATAACAAACGCAGGCTTCAGCTTTGCAGTAACAGCAAGTGCAGAACAGATACCCAAAATCTGCACAGTGACAGGGTTACTCGAGTTGAGAGGACCTGTCAAAAGTTTCATATTTTTTGCCGAGAACAACGGCTCACGTTCTTTACTCATTTTCCTGATTTTTAGCAGATTCATCATTCATAGGTTCTACTTCTGATTCAGTAGATTCCTGCATTTTAGCACGGCATTGGTCAATGTATTTTGAATAACCTTCCAGACAATTGATAATCATTGTTTCAACGCCACGGCTGGTGATTGTACCACCTGAAATTGCATCAACAGCATTAGGATTGCCTTCAGATGCGCCTGCACCTTTGAGCACCTTGATTCCAACGAGTTTGCCTTCGTTGTAGATTGTTTTACCTACAAATTGGCGTTGGAAACCCGCAGTTGTGATTTCGGCACCAAGACCCGGAGTTTCACCTTTGTGGTCGAACACCACGCCAGAGACTGTAGTCCAATCCTCTTCCAGCGCGATATAACCCCAAATAGGTCCCCAAAGACCTGAACCATAAACAGGAATAATGTAGCTAACCTTACCGTCAGTGTTACCAACGAAAAGTGGCAATTGACGTTCTGCAGCCGGTTTTTCATACTCTTCTTTCAACGACAAAAGCACGCTGAACGCATCTACGCCTTCAAGAGTTTCACCTTTTTCGTTGATGCAGAAACTTGAAGTGATATACTTGTTAAATTCTGCAACTTTTTCAACAGGCACTCCGATAGCCTTCAGCAAGTCGCTTTTCTTTTCAGCCTCGATATTTTCCTGCTGACGGCTGCTGAGTGACAACGATGCAAACGCCAACACTGCAGCAACAATAACAACCATTACTGTCGAGTAGAAAATAATATAGGCATTGCTGTTTTTACCACCCAAGAATCCACCTGATTTCTTAGGAGTATTATCTTCTATCAGAGTAAATTTCGAAGCATCAACGTCACAAGTAGGACACTTTTCCGGAGCTTCGTTACCTTCGTGGACATAACCACAAACTGTACATTTATATTTTTTCATATTCAACTCCTCCACTATTTAGCGATTGCACGACGTTGACGGCGACGGATATTAGCCTCAACCACATAGTGGTCAATCAGCGGAGCCATCGCATTCATAAACAGAATTGAAAGCATCATACCTTCGGGATATGCAGGGTTAACCACGCGAATCAACACTGCCAACGCACCTGTCATCAGACCATAAATCCACTTACCGGTGTTAGTCTGAGCGCTTGTCACAGGGTCGGTAGCCATAAAGACTGCACCGAATGCGAAACCACCGATCAACAGATGGTAGTATGCAGGAATTTCCATATAAACATTCATTCCGATTGCGTTGAACAGCAGAGCCATTCCGAAACCACCGGCAAATACTGAGAGCATAATTCTCCAGCTTGCCACGCCTGTCCACAACAGAATGATTGCACCCAACAGGATTGCCAAAGTTGAAGTTTCACCGATACAGCCCGGGTAGGTACCCAAGAACCAATCCATCGGTGTAGCTCCGTTAGTCCAAGTGATAGACTGAGCGCCTTCGGTGAGGGCTACTGCAGCATCACCCAGCGGGGTAGCACCAGAGAAACCGTCTGCAACGTTTTTCATTTCAGTAAGACCTGCAACCCAAACCTTTTCGCCTGAGATGTACGGAGTGTAGCTGAAGAATACGAATGCACGAGCAATCAGCGCAGGGTTAAAGATATTCATACCTGTACCGCCGAACACCTCTTTACCAATGATTACTGCAAAAGCCGTAGCAACAGCAACCATCCACAGAGGAATATCCACCGGCATAACCAACGGAATCAACATACCTGACACCAGGAAACCTTCGTTTACTTCGTGGCCGCGAATCTGTGCCGAGATAAACTCGATACCCAAACCTACGACATAAGAAACGATGATAATAGGCAACACTCTGAGGAAACCAAACCAGAAGCAACCCATAATTGATGCTGCTGCGGCTGTGTCACCCAAAGCGCGGAAATGTTGAAGTCCGACATTATACATTCCGAACAGCAATGCAGGCAGCAGTGCGATAACGACCATTGACATCACACGTTTCAAGTCCATACAGTCGCGGATATTCGCTCCCTTGCGAGTAACAGTATTGGGAACGAAGAGGAATGTTTCGAACGCATCGAATGTCGAGTGAAGTTTAGCATACTTACCGCCCTTCTCGAAATTCGGTTTAATTTTATCAATATAATTTCTCAAAAATTTCATCATCAATCCTCCTAATTTTCTTTAATCATTAGGTCAATACCCTGACGGATAATCTCTTGCATTTCAGTCTTTGAAGGGTCAACGAATTCGCACAGAGCGAAATCTTCTTCGATAACTTCATAGATACCCAGATTTTCCATCTTGTCGATATCGCCTGCCAAACAAGCCTTGAGCAGGTACATCGGATAGATATCCATCGGCATATACTTATCATAAAGGCCCGTAACCACGAAAGCTCTCTCGCCACCATTGAGGTTGGTATCGAGATTGTAAACCTTGCGCGGCATCAACCAAGAGAGATAGCTGTGTGAAACCGAGAACTTGTGTGGACGCGGAGCAATCCAGCCCATAAATTCGTAGTTGTTTCCTTCAGGAATCACAGTTACGCAATTTGTGTGGAAGTTAAGGAATCCATCAGCTGCCACCTTGACACCTGTCAGCGGGTTGCCATTAATGATGCGCACGTCGTGTTGTTCTGATTGCGGAGCGAATGCGCTCTTTGTCAGGATAGAATCGAGGCGAGCACCACCAATTACCTTGTAATATTGAGGCTTGAACACTTCTGAACCTGCCAACGCAATTACGCGAGTCATATCGACACGACCTGTCTTAAAGAAGTGACCGATTGCAGCCAGACCTTGCGGGTCGATAGTCCACACTACATCACCCTTAGAGATTGGGCGTGTATGGTGAATTTGCACTCCGACATTACCTGCCGGGTGTTTACCTACGAAACGGGTAACTTCGATGCCACTAATTGAATCAAAAATCGACTGATTGGTTCCGACACCGACGTAAATCTTGCCTGTGGTCAGTTTTGCCAATACCTTAACGGCAGTTTGCAAATCTTCGTTGCGACCCTTCAGACAGAATTCGAGGTTTGCAGCCAGAGGCGCAGAATCAAATCCAGACACGAAAATATCGCGAGGACGCTCTTCCGGAGATGGCACAATACCATAAGGACGGCGCACCATCAAAGGCCAAAGACCTGATTCGAGCAACAACTCAACGATTCTCTCAGCAGAGAGTTTGTCGAGTGAAGCGACATCAAACTGTTTGTAATTTTGTTCTGCGTCCGGAATAACCGTAACAGCCAACAATTTACGTTTTTCGCCACGAACGATTTCGCCTACGCGACCGCTTACCGGTGAGGTAAACATCATACTTGGGCAATTCTTGTCAAAGAACAGAGGAGTACCCACTTGAACTGCATCATCAGGTTTAACCAGAAGTTTCGGGATAATACCCTTAAAATCCAGTGGCTGAACTGCATACGCTGCAGCCTGAGCCGCAGTTGCAAGTTGCTCTTGAGCCACACCTTCCAACCTGATGTCCAATCCCTTTTTTAATTTAACGGTTTTCGACATTGTTAGTTATTAGTTTTGTTAATTTAAATCTCGAAATTTACTGTTTTCAAACAATCCGCAAAGGTAATCATTTTTTCAACGACATTATAATTTTATCCAATTTTATTTTCATTTTTTCAACTACTTAGTATAAATATTTTAGAATCGGATTATTTTTTGTAACTTTGCGTTTTAACCAATTAATCAAAGTTAGAAATAATGAAATCGTCAAGCATTATCAGATTGTTTATCGTAGCCACAATTACGATGCTGTTTTTCTCTTGCAAAACAAAAAATACAAGCTACACACCGAGTTCAAAAGGCGCGCCTTACGACGTATTCGTAGTTATGGATACAAACAGATGGAACGGCGACTTGGGATTGTCTTTCAAGCGCATTCTGTGTGAAACGGTTCCGATGCTCAATCAACCCGAGCCTATGTTCCGTGTGACAAGTTTCCCGGCAAAAGATTTCAGCCGTTTGATGAAACACGGCCGTTCGGTGATTATCGTCGAAATAGACAAAAAGTTCGAATCAACACAGATGCAGGCTGCGTACGATATGTATGCACAGCCTCAGATTCTGATTACGGTTACAGGCCCGAACGATGATGCGGTTATGAACTATCTCGAGAGCAAAGGCACTGCCCTGAAAACAGTTATTAATATGTTCGAGCGCGACTGTTTTGTCAAGGCAACATCAAGTAAATATGACAAGGAGCTGCAACTGCTGATTGAAAAAAAATTCGGATTCGACCTCACACTGCCCACCGACTACCGACTCAGAGTCGATGTTCCCGACTTCTTGTGGATTTCAAACGAGATGCCGCTGGTTAGTCAGGGCGTTGTGATTTACAGCTACCCATACGAAGGTTTCGGAACATTCAATCTGGACAAAATGATTGAAAAAAGAAATCAATTTGTAAACAAAAATATCCCCGGACCATCTGACGGCTCATTTATGACAACCGCATCGGCTGATGTTGCCGAGCGCCAAATCCGACGCCTGAAAATCAACGGCAGAGAGTGGTACGAAATCCGCGGATTCTGGGACGTTGAGAATGACTATATGGGTGGTCCGTTTATCAGCTACTCGACACTCGACACAGCAACAAACCGAGTAATCGTTATGGACAACTATCTCTACTCGCCCAAAAAGCCAAAGAGAAATTTCTATCGCCAGCTCGAGAATTTAATCTATATGGTAAAATTCCCAGAGAGCACGAAACAAGAATAATTACAAAAACAATACAATATGAATTTTATCGAGGAACTCAAGTGGAGGGGTATGATACACGATATTATGCCCGGCACAGAAGAACAACTCGCCAAAGAGATGACCACTGCATACGTTGGCATC
>JAZOQL010000274.1:0-3953 GCA_045656065.1 Rikenellaceae bacterium
GCGTGAGGGAGTGAGTGGAGTGCCTATGTGATGGAATTGCTACTCCCATTGGGACACGTTCTGAGTGCGGGGTAGTGCAGTTATTTTTCGCGGGTCGTGGCGTTTAATTGCCCGATTGCTGGGTTATCTGGGCGCAGCTGCGAGTGTGAGGAGTCTCTGCACTGCAACTGAAACTCCCATCGAGACACGTTCTGAGTGCGGGTTAGGGCAATTATTGTTCGCGGGGCGCGGCGTCTAATTACCCGATTGCTGTATTATCTTTGGGCGCAGCTGCGAGTGAGTGGAGTCTCTGCGAGCAACTGAAACTCCATTGGGACACGTTCTGAGTGCGGGGTAGAGCAGTTATTGTTTGCGGGTCGAGGCGTTTAATTGCCCGATTGCTGGATTATCTTTGGGCGCAGCTGCGAGTGAGTGGAGTCTCTGCGAGCAACTGAAACTCCATCGAGACACGTTCTGAGTGCGGATTAGGGCAGTTATTGTTCGCGGGTTGCGGCGTCTAATTGCCTGATTGCTGGGTTATCTGGGCGCAGCT
This sequence comes from Rikenellaceae bacterium, assembly GCA_045656065.1. Lineage (GTDB taxonomy): Bacteria > Bacteroidota > Bacteroidia > Bacteroidales > Rikenellaceae > CAJGBR01. The sequence continues at coordinate 533 of JAZOQL010000274.1, forward strand.
GCGAGTGTGAGGAGTCTCTGCGAGCAACTGAAACTCCATCGAGACACGTTCTGAGTGTGGGGTAGTGCAGTTATTGTTTGCGAGTCGCGGCGTCTAAAATAGGTCTAATTACCCGATTGCAGGATTATCTTTGGGCGCAGCTGCGAGTGTGTGGAACGCCACATTCCGAAACGGGATATGTTGACCATAATCTTGTATAAATTGTGTTGGTGTGTGTGAATCTTCTGGCGAGGAGCAATGCTGATTCCAGCCTTTTTTGCTCAATTACTTTGTCCGATGGTAGACAGGCGCGATTGTTTCGATTAAAATTTCTCTTAAACAATTGGCTCGAAAATAGCAAATTTAGTTTCGATTTATCCTTTATTATATAATTTTTATAGCAAATACGGACATATTTTCAATATTTCACAAAATTATTTGGAGCACTCGATTTAAATTTGCTACCTTTGTACCAGAGCTATTTAGCTTCGTTTAAAATAAAGGCATTACATACGACAAATCAATAGGTAGCCGGAATCGCTTAACGCGGTTCACGGTTGGTTGTCTTATGTAATATAAAATGCCTTTATTTTCCAGCAGACGAAGTCCGGAACCGCGTTTTTTTCAAACTTGATAAAACTGATAATTATGAATAAGCGTTGTACCCAAATTTCGTTTTGTATTGGAGAACTCTATCTCTTTCACTCGACAAACCCACTTTGTCCTTCCGACACTGCATTATGGGGAGTGTATGATAAAACTGATGGCGAGCAAATCTTTTTGGAACATTGTTCTTTAGACCTGAAAACCTTTAGTTTAGGTTGTGCATTGCCAGATGAGTATGATTATTGTAGACTTGCCTCGCGTTCGGAACTTCGTGATTATATGTATAGCTTTGGCTATTGGGAAGGCTCAAGTTGTGCTCGCAAGTAGCTACAGCCTGCCCCCGGTGAAGGCAGGCTTGGTTTAATTTCAAATGATTGATTCTCGCTGTTAGCTTTTACAAAAATTGCGAAATCCTACATAGAAGACTACATCTGAGGTCGCAATTAAGCCTAAAGACCACGAATGCTAAGGTGTAAGAAAGTAAAACACTGAAATCAGGCATCTTCCAAAGATGTATTGTGAATAAACAATGTCGGCGTATGAGCGGACTGCTGGAGGTTTACGCTACGCCCTCGATGGTAGATGGCAGAGTCGTAGAGTTTGAAATCGTAGCATCAGACGACCGAGGCGAAATTGGTCGCGCTACACACCGCCGCGTAGCTGTTGAAAGTGCTCGATTTATGTCAAAATTGGGATAATTTTCAGAAAACTCGCAGCATATTTGCAGAGTTTTAACGCATTAAATTAAACAGCCTGCCCCCGGAGAGGGCAGGCTGTTTGATTTTTCTTTAGCGCCCAATCTTTATGAAGATAAACACTTGTCATCAAGTAATTTAGATAAAATGAAAAATGAAATTTATATCCAAAGCAATGCTCGCCACAGAGTGACTCAGAACTGAAAACTAAAACAATAGTGTAATGAATCGGACACAATGAAAGATTTTAGATATAAAAATTGTTCAGTTCTTGAAAAAATCAATACCTTTGTAGCGTGGATTAAAATGAAATTATTATGCTGAAAATGAAACGCGTTTATACTTTCGGAAACAGACAAGCCGAAGGTAATGGCAAAATGAAAGAGGTTCTCGGTGGAAAAGGTGCAAATCTTGCAGAAATGAACTTAATCGGAATTCCTGTGCCTCCGGGATTTACAATTACAACAGATGTATGCTCAGAATATTACTCTCAAGGTCAGGAACGAGTTATCGAATCGCTGCGTTCTGAAGTTGAGATGGCAATGAAAAATATAGAAAACCTGACCGAACGTAAGTTTGGTGATAAGGAACTCCCCCTTTTGGTATCTGTGCGTTCAGGCGCTCGCGTGTCAATGCCTGGTATGATGGATACAATTCTCAATCTCGGTATGAATGATGATGCCGTTGAAGCAATAGCAAAACTCTCGGGCAACCCTCGATTTGCTTGGGACTCGTATCGTCGTTTTGTGCAGATGTATGGCGACGTAGTGCTTGATATGAAACCTGCGTCGAAAGAGGATCAAGACCCATTCGAGGTAATAATCGAAGAACAAAAGCTGAAACGAGGTGTTACTCAGGATACCGACCTCACAACTGAAGACCTGAAAGAGTTGGTTGTGAAGTTCAAGAGCGCTATTAAAGAGCAGACTGGTAAAGAGTTCCCGACAAATCCGTGGGATCAGCTCTGGGGAGCTATCTGCGCAGTATTTGGCTCGTGGATGAACGAACGTGCTATCCTCTACCGTAAGTTGAACAATATTCCTGAATTCTGGGGAACTGCAGTTTCAGTTCAAGCTATGGTATTCGGTAATATGGGCGACAACTCGGCTACAGGCGTGGCATTCTCGCGTGACGCGGCTACGGGCGAAAATATCTTCAATGGCGAGTATCTTATCAACGCTCAAGGTGAAGATGTCGTAGCAGGTATCCGTACTCCGCAACAAATTACAATTGAAGGTTCAAAACGTTGGGCAGCAGCTCAAAATATATCTGAAGAGGATCGTCGTGAGAAATATCCGTCTCTCGAAGAGGTAATGCCAGAAGTATATGCCGAATTGAATGATATCCAGCACCATCTGGAACAATACTTCACAGATATGCAGGATATCGAGTTTACAATTCAAGATGGTAAACTCTGGATGTTGCAGTGCCGCAACGGTAAACGTACAGGTGCCGCAATGGTCAAGATTGCAATGGATATGTTGCGCGAAGGATTGATTGACGAAAAGACTGCGGTATTGCGCTGCGAGCCCGAAAAGCTCGACGAATTGTTGCACCCCGTATTCGATAAAAATGCAATTAAAAATGCACAGGTAATCGTTAAGGGTCTTCCTGCATCTCCGGGCGCAGCAACAGGTCCGGTGGTTTTCTTCGCAGACGACGCAGAAAACTATCTGAACACAACGGGCGAAAAGGCAATTTTGGTTCGCATTGAAACATCTCCTGAAGATTTGAAGGGTATGTTGGATGCAGCCGGCATTCTCACAGCTCGCGGAGGTATGACTTCACACGCAGCTGTTGTTGCACGAGGAATGGGCAAATGTTGCGTATCTGGCGCAGGCGAATTGGAAATCGACTACAAAGCTCGCACCATCAAAGTAAATGGACACACGATAAAAGAGGGCGACTGGATTTCGCTCAACGGCTCGACTGGCGAAGTTTATCTGGGCAAGGTAGCAACTCAGGCTGCAAACCTCGATGGCGACTTCGCACAATTGATGAAACTTGCAGAAAAATATTCGAAACTCAAAGTTCGCGCAAATGCAGACACACCGCGTGATGCTAAACACGCGTTTGAATTCGGAGCTCAGGGTATCGGTCTCTGCCGTACTGAGCATATGTTCTTCGAAGGCGATAGAATT
>JAZOQL010000275.1:0-7115 GCA_045656065.1 Rikenellaceae bacterium
ATTTCGGGTTTCAGGTCGTACGTAGCAACTTTGGGTGACGAGATGAGGATACGTTCTTCGCCTTCGAATGGTTCTTCGCGACCGCCGTTGAAGAAGAATGTTACGTGAGCATATTTTTCTGTTTCAGCGATGCGGATTTGGCGCATATTGTTGCGAGCGATGATTTCGCCCAATGTGTTCTGCAAGTTGTCCTTGTCGAAAACAATCTTGATGCCCTTGAACGAGTCGTCATATCTTGTCATTGTCAGGTAGTACAACGGCATTGTAGACATTCCGAATTCGGGCATATCCTTCTGTGTGAGTACGGTTGTGATTTCGCGCAGACGGTCAGTGCGGAAGTTGTAGCAAACAACTACGTCGCCCTCTGAGATAGTTGCAACGGGCTGAGCATTTTCGTCAACCATTACTACGGGTTTGATAAACTCGTCAGTAACACCTTGAGCATAAGACTCTTCGATTGCTGCAATCGGGTCTGTAGCCTTTGTGCCTGTTCCGTGCACCAACAGGTCGTAGCCCTCTTTCACACGTTCCCAGCGTTTATCGCGGTCCATTGTGTAGTAGCGGCCGCAGATTGATGCCAGACGAACATTTGTGCCCGCGATTTTGTTCACAAGCGACTGCATATAACCGAGTCCGCTCTTTGGGTCGGTATCGCGACCGTCCATCAGTGCGTGAACAAATACCTTGTCCAGACCATACTCTGCAGTCATTTCGCAGAGTTTATAGAGGTGCGAAGTCACCGAGTGAACTCCACCATCTGAGAGCAATCCCAAGAAGTGTACCTGCTTGTTATTGTTCTTTGCATATTCAAAAGCATCTACCAGAGTGTTGTTTTGTCTGATAGTGTTATCTTCGATTGCCTTGTTGATTTTCACCAAATCTTGATAAATAACTCTGCCGGCACCGATGTTGAGGTGTCCTACCTCTGAGTTACCCATCTGACCGTCGGGCAGTCCGACATATTCGCCGCAGGTCATCAATTGAGCCGTTGGCCACTCCTTTTGAAGATTCTGGATAAATTCGGGTTTTGCTGAATATACAACATCGCCATTGCTGTGGTCGCCGTTGCCCCAGCCGTCGAGAATCATCAATAAAACTTTCTTTCCCATTTTCACTTTATCGTTTTAATATTTTTTCATTACAATAAGCACACCACTATTTGCCGATAGATTCGAGAATCAGGTCGCGAGCCTTGATAATTGACTCTTCGATGCCTTGAGGTTTCTTGCCCCCTGCCGTAGCAAAGAATGGCTGACCACCGCCACCGCCTTCGATAAGGCGTGCAGCCTCGCGAATTGTCTTCGAAGCATTTGCTCCGCGAGCGACGATGTCATCGCCCAACATAATGGTCAGTGATGCTTTGTCGTCGTTTTGGCTACCGATTACCAAGATGATGTTGCGGAATTTTGTTCTCAGTCCGTAAGCGATATCCTTAATCAGGTCAGTCGAAAGGTTGATTTGCTGAGCAATGACAACTTCTTCTGCATTCGGGTCAATCTTCTTTGAGAGCTGCTCGATGATGTCATTTATCTTAGCCTGTTTGTATTCTGAAATCTGTTTGTTCAGCGATTCGTTTGTTTCAATCATCTTCTTGATTGCCGGCACTACAGACGGATTGCCCAGGAATGATTGGATATCCAAAATGGTGTCGCACAGGTTGTTGTAGAATTCTTCGCATTTTTCTCCGGTGATAGCCTCGATACGACGCACGCCTGCCGAGATTGCGCTTTCCGAGAGAATCTTGAACATTCCGATTTGACCTGTTGCTGCAACGTGTGTACCGCCACAGAATTCGATACTATCTCCGAAACGCACTACGCGCACCTTGTCGCCATATTTTTCGCCGAAGAGCATCATTGCACCCATTTTCGCAGCCTCGTCAATCGGACATTCGCGTCTTTCGTCCAATGCGTAGTTCTTGCGAATCATCTGATTAACAAGTTTTTCAACTTTGCGAATCTCCTCTGGTGTGACTTTCTGGAAGTGTGAGAAGTCGAATCTCAACCCCTGAGGCGTAACCTGCGAACCCTTTTGTTCGACGTGTGTGCCCAGCACCTCGCGCAGCGCGTGGTGCATCAAGTGCGTAGCCGTATGGTTGCAAGCCGATGCTTCTCTGCTTGTCGGATTAACTACTGCTCTTACGCCTGAGTGCAAATCTTTGGGCAACTGCTTGAGGATTGGCATAATCAGCCCGTTTTCTTTCAGTGTATCAATAACTTCGACTTTTTCGCCGTCGCATTCGAGATAGCCGGTATCGCCTACCTGACCACCCGAATTGCCATAGAACGGAGTCTGGTCCAATACAATCTGATATGTAGTCTTGTTCTTTGCAGTAACTTTACGGTAGCGTGCAATTTGTGATTCGCACTCCAATGAGTCATATCCCACAAAACGGCTCTCGGTGATAGGAATCAGTTCAACCCAGTCGTCGGTCTGTTGTGCTGCGGCGTTTCTCGAGCGAGCCTTTTGTGCTTCGAGATTGCGGCTGAAACCTTCGAGGTCTACCTTGAGGTTGTGTTCGCGAGCAATTAACTCGGTCAGGTCAATCGGGAATCCGTATGTATCATAGAGCAGGAATGCGTCATCACCCGAGATTACACCATCTTTGCAGCGCTCCATTACGCCGTCAAGCAGGTTGAGTCCAGTTGAGAGTGTGCGCAGGAATGAAGTTTCTTCTTCGTTGATTACGCGTTCTATGAGAGTTTGTTGAGCTTTGAGTTCAGGGTATTGGTGTCCCATTTGTTCCACCAGCGTAGGCACGAGTTTGCAGATGAACGGTTCGTTGAAACCGAGGTATGTATATCCGTATCTTACAGCACGACGCAAAATTCTACGGATAACATAGCCAGCCTTTACGTTCGAGGGCAGTTGTCCGTCGGCAATCGAGAATGCAATGGCACGCAAGTGGTCCGCAACTACGCGCATAGCCACGTCATCTGCCTGGTTTTCGCCGTATTGTTTTGCTGCCATTTGAGCGATTCTCTGAATCAGCGGTTGGAATACGTCGGTGTCGTAGTTGCTCTTCTTGTTTTGCAGCACCATACACAGACGTTCGAATCCCATACCCGTATCGACGTGGTGGTTTGGAAGCGATTCGAGTGAACCATTAGCCTTGCGGTTGAATTGCATAAACACGAGGTTCCAGATTTCGATTACAAGGTGGTGACCTTTGTTCACCATCTCTGCACCTGAGATTTTTTCTCTGTCGCAGTCATCTCTCAAGTCGAAGTGTATTTCGCTGCAAGGGCCACACGGACCTGTTTCGCCCATTTCCCAGAAGTTGTCTTTTTTGTTACCCAGCAGAATATGGTCTTCGGGCAGATATTTTTTCCACGCCTCGAGAGCTTCGCTGTCTTGAGGAATTCCCTCTTCAGGCGAGCCTTCAAAGATTGTAGCATAGATACGCTCTTTGGGCAATCCGAATCTGCCTACCAGCAGCTCCCACGCAAAGTCGATAGCCTCATTCTTGAAGTAATCGCCAAACGACCAGTTGCCCAACATCTCGAACATCGTGTGGTGGTATGTATCGTGCCCCACTTCGTCGAGGTCGTTGTGTTTACCCGATACTCGCAGACATTTTTGTGAGTCGGCTGCTCTGTTCCATTTTGTCGGAGCATTGCCCAAAAATATATCTTTGAATTGGTTCATTCCGGCATTGGTGAACATCAGTGTGGGGTCTCCCTTGACTACCATAGGTGCCGAAGGAACAATCTGGTGACTCTTTTCTCTGAAGAACTCGAGAAATGTTTCTCTGATTTTGTTCGAATTCATATCCTTATATCAAATATTTTTAGTTTTCTTTTCGTTAATATATATCGTCAAAACGAGTTGTAAAATTACATATTTTTACCTAATTTTGCAACCTTAGACGAGGATATTTAAAAAATGGCAAAAAAACGGTATAAGTTTAATCCGCAAACGCTCTCTTATGAGGAGATTGCAATTCCGATGAGAATCAGGTTTTATCTGATTTGTCGGAAGTTGTTGGTTGCATTCATATTGGCATTGCTGGTCAATTTTGTATTTTCGTTTTTTTTCTACACTCCGAAGATTGCCGATATCAAGCGCAAGAACGAGCAACTGCTCGGCGATTACAGCGAACTCAATAGCAAGATTAACGAGTCTATGTCGCGACTTGCGGTTATAAACAATCGCGAGAAACAGGTCTATAGTGTTGTGTTTGCGGTTGATACGCTTGCTACGCACCACTACTACGAGCCATATTCCGAAGAAAAATATGAGCAGTGGCAGTCTGACCGATACTCGTCGCTGATTACCCAGACCTGGAAAAATCTTGACCTTCTCTCAAGATTGGTTTACGGACAGTCGGTGTCTATGGATAGGCTGCAAGAACTATCTAAGAATAAGGAGCTTATGGCAGAATGTGTGCCTGCAATATGGCCCGTGAACCGTAGCAATATAAAACCCAATATCGGAGCATTCGGAATGCGTCGCCACCCGATTTATAAGCGCTATTTGATGCACAACGGAATCGACCTCGGAGGGCCACGTGGTGTGGATATTTATGCTACGGGCAATGGCTATATTGATGTTTCGACCGGTGTGAAGTCGGGCTACGGCAAACAGGTGCTGATTAACCACGGCTTTGGCTACCAGACTCGCTACGCCCACCTGAGCAAGATTACGGTGGTTTCGGGACAGTATGTCAAACGTGGCGAGAAAATCGGTGAACTCGGAAATACGGGGCGCTCGACGGGGCCTCACCTCCACTACGAGGTGATATATATGGGCAAGCATCTCGACCCGATTAACTTCCTGCGCAGGGATATGACCGACGAAGAGTTGCAGAAAATTGTTAATGAAGCGCGCGCTACAACATACGAATTGTAATGGGTAACAGTAAGAGAAATATTAATAATCCTGTTTCGTTGCGTCAGAAGATTGTCAATTTGGTGATTCATCTGCTGGCGTGGGCGGGTATTGCTGTGGTCTATTACATAATATTTTATTCGTTTTTTGACACTCCGCTCGAGTCGCGACTCAAGGAGGAGACCCGAGTTCTCGAACAGCAATACAAAGTGTTGAAGGCTCGCTATGACACCATCGACCGAATACTGCACAATGTCGAGGCTCGAGACCGAAATGTCTATATATCTTTGTTCGAGGCTGACCCATACAGCAGCGATAATCATAATGTGGCAGAGTTGATTCGCGATTCGCTGTTCAAGATGTCGAATATAAAACTGAGCGAAATATTTAATCAAAGGCTCGCCTCTTTTGAGCGCCGATTCAATCAGATTGAAAATGATTTTATTCAGCTTGTCGACTCGATGCCGACAAATGATGTGATAGCATATATTCCTAAAATTAAGCCTATTACGGATAAGAGTCATACGCTGTTGGTGGCCTCTTATGGAATGCGAATCCAGCCCTTCTACAAGAGTATGACAATGCACCGCGGGGTCGATTTCGCAGTGTCAGAGGGAACTCGAGTCTATGCTACGGCGGACGGAACGGTCAGCGAGGTGAACTCGAAAAAGGGAGCCTCGTCGGGTATTTCGGTCACGATAAAACACGGAAAGAGCGGCTACACGACTTTCTACGGCCACCTGAGTCGCGCGTCGGTGCGCAAGGGTCAGCGAGTAAGACAGGGCGATATCATCGGTTTGTCGGGAAACTCGGGATTGTCGTTTGCTCCGCATCTTCACTACGAAGTGTTGCTCGACGGCCGTCAGGTCGACCCGATTCACTACTTCTTCAAGGAGGTGGCTCCGTGGCAGAGCGCACAGTTGCGAGCCGTTGCCTCGTCGGGTATGCAGTCGCTCGACTAAGGCCGCTGCTGACAAAGTGTTAAAATTTATGCTCATAAATTTTCATAGCCCATATAATGTTCATATCTTTGCAATCGTGCATACAATAGTGCAGAGTGTATAATTATGTATCCGTTGAAGTTTACTCCGATACTGATGGAACGCCTCTGGGGAGGTCGTGGTTTGGAAAAATTTGGTCGCCGTTTGCCCGAGAATAAAAACATAGGCGAGAGTTGGGAATTGTCTTCAGTCGAGGGTGCAGTCTCTCGAGTGAAGAACGGAGGATTGCGAGGCAATAATATAAATGAACTCATCGAGGTCTATATGGGCGATTTGGTGGGCGAGAGTGTCTATGAACGATTTGGCGAGGAGTTTCCGCTGCTGATAAAGTTTCTGGACGCGTGCGAGCAGTTGTCGGTTCAGGTACACCCCGACGATGAGGTGGCCATTGAGCGTCACCACGCATACGGCAAAAGCGAGTTGTGGTATGTAATAGAGGCTGCTGAAGATGCCTGCATATATTGGGGATTCAATAGGCAATACACCAAAGAGGAGTATCTCGAGCACCTCGAAAATGGGACTGTCGAGCAGATGTTGCGCCGAGTTCCGGTTCGTGTTGGCGAGGCCTACTTCATTCCCGCCGGAACGGTGCACGCAATGGGCAGCGGTGTGGTGGTTGCCGAAATTCAACAGACAAGCGATGTGACATACAGAATATTCGATTGGAATCGCGTAGACCAGAATGGCACAGCACGTGAGTTGCATACCGATTTGGCGCTCGATGTGATTGACTTTACGCGCACCGAACCCGAAGTGATGGTGCCAAGACCCGATCCGAATGGGGTGACCGAAGTGAAGTCGTGTCGCCATTTTACCATAAATCTGATTGATGTGCAGAGCGAAGTGCGTCGTTCGATGATGTCGTTGGATTCGTTTGTGGTCTATGTTTGTGTTGGAGGTTCGGTGAAGATTGCTACGGAAGATGGCGACGAGTCGTTGAAGATGGGCGAAACAGTTTTGATTCCGGCTTCGACAGATGTTGTCAATATTAAGGGGCAGGGAAGATTGCTCGAAATATATATAAAGTAAAAGGATATGGGATACTACGAAGATAAGCAGTTGCAACTCGATATACGCTATTTGCGAATGGCGAAGATTTGGGCAGAGAATTCATATTGAAGTCGGAGGCCAAGCGGTCTTAGGAAGACAACATCATTTTTCAACTCCTTGGCTCACAGAACGACATGGCTACGATCCGACTTTGGGATACTACGAAGATAAGCAGTTGCAACTCGATATACGCTATTTGCGAATGGCGAAGATTTGGGCAGAGAATTCATATTG
>JAZOQL010000276.1:0-14655 GCA_045656065.1 Rikenellaceae bacterium
GATATTCCCGAGGAACATATAACAGAGGTTGTTAAGGAACTTACCAAATTGGGCGTAAAAGTCAAGGAGGAACACCATAGTGATGATGCCTTAAATCGTGAGGGTGACGGTGCATATACGGATGATGAGGTCTCTTTTGAGAACGACCCTATTTCAAAGGTACTTGGAAAACCGAGATTCACCCGTAAGCAGCGCAGAGAGTTTGCAGAGCGTGAACGTCAGAGAATGGTTGCTCGTGTGGAAAATCTTGCAAAGAAACTCAATCTTGACAATGTTGAGATTGTGACTGATGCAAGCACATTGGAGGGCAAGAAACAGCGTGCAAAGGGTTTCTACACAAAGAGTACAGGCAAGATAACTATTGTTATCCCTAACCATTCAAGCACGTTTGATGTTGAACAGACATTACTCCACGAGGCAGTTGCCCATTATGGATTACGTCAGTTGTTCGGAGAGCATTTTGATACGTTCCTCGATAATGTATTCAACAATGCAGATGAGGCTATCCGTCAGCGTATCGTTGCCCTTGCCGCAAAGAACGGTTGGGACTTCCACAAGGCGACCGAGGAATATCTTGCTATGCTTGCAGAGAACACCGAATTTGAGAACACCAATGCAAGTTGGTGGAGACAGATTAAGGATTTCTTCTTGAATATGCTTCACAAGATAGGTTTTGAGGATTTCAGAGGAGTTACTCTGACTGATAACGAACTCCGCTATATTCTGTGGCGCAGTTACGAAAACCTTGCGGAGCCGGGCAAATACCGTAGCATCTTGGGCGAAGCTGCTGATGTGGCAAAACAGTACGAGTTGGGTGTTGGTAACTATGCGGTTACCAATCCCAATACTCCGCACGCTGCCGAGAGCGATGATGAACTCTATCGTGATGGTACTACATTAAGGGAGGAGTATGACAGAAAAGTCCGAGTTCCAAATAAGAGCGGTAGTGTAAAATGGAATGAAAATCTTCCATATAGAATGAAAGAGTCATACCAAGACAGTATGGCTGCGTTGAAAACACTACAGGATTTGATTTCTGAAGAAACAGGAAATCAAATCCAATCACACGAAAATGCTTATATGGCTGAAAACCGTATGAGTAGTGAAAATAAAGCGCAAGCAGAAATATATGAGCGAGATTTTTATAACCCATTAAGAAAGGCAGTGCAGGCTCTTATAAAAGCAGGAAGTTCGTATGAGGACTTAAAATCATACATTATAGCAAAGCACGGACTTGAACGTAACGAGTATATGAGAACACAAGCCGAGCAGAACGGCGAAGATAGCGACCGAGATTTTGCAGGCTTGACAGCTCTTACAGGTATGGATAATGTTGCCGATGCCGAAGCAGAAGCGCAAAGAATGGTTGATGAATATGAAGGCGATTTCAGCGTGTTAGACTTGTGGGAGAAAATCAATGCTGCTACCAAGGAAACCTTGCGTAAGAGTTATGATAGCGGTCTAATGGACAAAGCCACATACGAGAAAGTACGTGATATGTACGAATACTATGTACCTTTGAGGGGCTGGGATTGTGAGGTAGCTTCTAATGAATACGAATACCTTACAGCCAACAGATTGATGTTATCTCCTGCCCTTAAAGTAGCAAAAGGTCGTACAAGTTTGGCAGATGACCCATTGGCCACTATTGGGTTTATGGCTGAAAGTAGCATCGTACAGGGCAACCGAAATAAGATGAAGCAGAAATTCTTGAACTTTATCTTAAACAACGAGACCGACCTTGTTTCTGTAAGTGAGCAATGGTATGTGCTTGACAACGCAACAGGTGATTGGGAGGCAAGAAATCCTATTATACCCGAAAATGCAACAGGAGATGAAGTTGCTGCTATCGTTGAACAGTTTGAGCAGGAAATGGAAGCACTCGGAGATAAAGCCACTAAAAAAAGAGATGGTTTGAAACTGAGTATGAACATTACTAAACGAGAGGGGCAAGAACACGTAGTAAGAGTAAAACGCAATGGTAAGGAATATTGTCTTTACATCAATGGTAGTCCGAGAGCAGCGCAAGCAATCAATGGTTTGACCAACCCAGATGTAAATGATGGTAGTTTGTATAGAGCTGCAAAGGCAGTAAAGCATTGGATGGCAAGTATGTTTACTTCTAAGAACCCTGCTTTCATTGCAACCAACTTATCACGTGATGTTATTTGGGCAGGTACTGCTGTTGCAATCAAAGAAAACGCTGCCTATACTGCACGTTACACGAAGAATGTTTCTGAATGCTTATTAAAGGCTCAATTGCCTCGACTACTTGTTAAATTCAAAAACGGAACACTCGATATGAATAACGAGTTAGAACGTTATTTCGATGAGTTCATTCGTAATGGTGGTGAAACAGGTTTTACCCAATTGAATACGGTTGAGGACTACAAACGCAATATCAAGCGTTTTGTAAAAGAGGCGCAGGGCAAAGGCTCTATTACTCAAAAAGCTTGGAACGGCTTGTGGAATAGTGTAGAGTTCTTAAATAGAAGTGCAGAGGACACAACTCGTTTTATGGTGTATATGACAAGCCGACAAATGGGTAGAGATATGGCACGTTCTATTTATGATGCAAAGGAGATAACCGTGAATTTCAACAAGAAAGGTAGCGGAGGACTTGGAGCAAGCGTTATGAACTTCTCTTATATTTTCTTCAATGCGACCATACAGAGTTTGGCTAACTTCGGCAAATTGATGGCAAAGCACCCTGCAAAAACCACAATAGCATTAACCCTATTCTCTTCGGCAGGTTTCCTTGTGCCAATGCTGAATTTGGCTATACAGGCTATGCTTGGAGGTGATGATGACGATGAAAATAGTTATTGGGACTTGCCTGAATGGGTACGTAGGAATAATATCGTTCTATATGTTCCCTGGAGCGAGAACGGATATATAACCATTCCATTACCTCACGAAATGAGACCATTCTACGGTATGGGAGAAATTGCATATTCTTGCCTTATGAACAAAGAGGATGTTGAAAACGGCTTGATGAAAGCGACCGCTGGTTTTTCCGCTTTACTTCCTATTGATTTAACAGGAAATGGAGGTAATGTCGCTGTAAATTTAACACCTACTATCGGACAACCATTTGCACAGATTGTTGCCAATACGGATTATTTTGGGAAACCCATATATAAAAAACACGAGTGGAACGAAAGATACCCCGAGTGGACTAAAGCATATAAGGGTACTGCTCCTTGGCTTGTTGATGGCACAAAATGGTTGAACGAAATAACAGGTGGCGATAATGTTAAAAGCGGAGATTTTGACTTCAATCCGGCATTGATAGAGCACCTTTTTGAAAGTTACCTCGGTGGTGTTGGTAAAACAATTAACAAGTCTCAAAAAACATTGGAAATGTTATGGAATGAGGATTTAAGAGAGTGGCGTAATGTTCCTGTAATAAGCAGTTTCTACCAAACAGCGGAGGAACGAACGGCAGGTAGTCAGATAAACCGAGAATACTTTAATGCTGTCGATGAAATGAAAGATGCTCAACATTTGTTTAGTGGGTATAAACGAGAAATCAGAATGGGCAATATTGAGTATGCCGAAAAGGTAAACGAACTTATCAATTCGGAGGTATTCAAGCGATATGCGTTAGTAAAGGGTTATGATAAAGCCATTAAAAAGGCGAGTGATGCACTGAAAGTTATCGAAGACCCAACAAAACGTGAAGATGTTGAAACTATGATTATGAACCTAAAAGTCGAAATGCTTGAGAAGTTGGAAGATTTAGAGGAACGTAAATAGTTATACTTGAAAAGAATGCTTGGGGTAGTACCTTTGTGGCTATCCTAAGCATTCTATAATATTCAACGATTATGCATACAGAAAAAGGAAATAAAAGGTTATTGTCTATGAGCCGTATCGCTCCAAAGCGTGATACGGAAGAGATAGACACCGTAGCGATGTCTTCCCGGCAGTTCGGCGACCGCAGGGCGTTCGATGTGCTGATGGAAGCGCAGCACTATTGGAACCAGATGGAGGATTTCCGAAAGGACAGAGAACGCAACAAGCGTTACACCTATGGTTTCCAATGGGACGATAAAATTTGTGTGGACGGCAAGACTATGACTGAGGAGGAGTACATCAAGAGTCAAGGCAATGTGCCGTTGAAAAACAACCTTATCCGCAGATTAGTCAAAAGTGTGCTTGGTGTGTACCGCAGTCAGAGCAAAGAGCCGACCTGTACCGCACGAGACAGAGACGAACAGAAATTGGGCGAAACAATGAGCACCATTCTGCAATGCAATATGCAACTCAACAGAATGACGGAGGTGTATGCCCGAACAATGGAAGAGTTTCTAATCAGCGGTTTTATAGTACACCGCAAGTCATACGGTTGGCGTAATGGTAAGGAGGATTGTTGGACGGACTATGTTCAGCCGAACAATTTCTTTATCGACAACAATATGCGAGATTTCAGAGGTTGGGACGTGTCTGTTCTTGGCGAGATACACGACATTTCATTTGGGCAGTTGTGTGAGCAGTTCGCCTCATCGCCCGAAGAATATCGCAAACTCCGTGAAATCTACAAGTGGGCTGCAAAAAAGGAATACATTGCCTCGTATGCAGAGCGTTTCGGATATAGCCGTTTGCAGAATTACGACTTTCTGTTCACGAGCGAGCCGGGACGATGCAGGGTTATCGAGGTGTGGCGCAAGGAACAGAAACCACGTTGGCGATGCCACGACTACCAAAATGGCGACATCTTCAAGATTGACGTTGAGGACTACCAAAGGTGTGTTGTTGCCGAGAACGAGGAGCGTATAAGAATGGCAAAGGCTGTCGGTATGCCCGAGGACGAAGTGCCATTGATTAAAGCCACTTGGTTTGTCGATGATTATTGGTATTTCTACTATCTGTCCCCATTCGGCGACATCTTGAAAGAGGGCGAAACACCATACGAACACGACAGCCACCCATACGTATTCAAGGCATATCCGTTCATTGACGGTGAGATACATTCATTTGTGGCTGACGTAATCGACCAACAGCGATACACCAACCGACTGATTACATTGTACGATTGGATAATGCGTGCAAGTGCTAAAGGTGTGCTGATGATGCCCGAGGATTGTTTGCCGGACGGTGTCAGCCTTGACGATATTGCCGAGAGTTGGACCGAGTTTAACGGTGTCATTGTCTATAAGCCGAGCAAGAGCGGTAGAGTGCCGGAACAGGTTGCCAACAATTCGACAAACATCGGTATTGCCGAGTTGCTGAATATGCAGTTGAAGTTCTTTGAGGACATATCGGGTGTTACAGGTGCATTGCAAGGCAAGCCCGGATTTTCGGGCGAGAGTGCTGCGCATTACCAACAGCAGACACAGAATGCCACCACTACATTGCTTGACCTGTTGGAGTGCTTCAGCGGCTTTGTTGTGGACGGAGCGTACAAGGATGTCAAGAATATGCAGCAGTTCTATGACAGCAAGAGAGTATTCAACATTGCAGGCAAGAGCGGCGCACAAATCGAGTACGACCCGAAGAAGATACGAGACGTGGAGTTCGATTTGAGCATTACCGAAAGCACAACAACACCTGCATACAGACATCTTGCCAACGATATACTGTTGCAGTTGTGGCAATCGCAGGCAATCAGCGTAGAGCAGTTGCTTGAACACGGAGACTTCCCATTTGCTGATGAATTGTTGCAGAGCATCAAATCGCAGAAAGAGCAGTTAGAGCAGGGCAAAGTTCCTGACGGTCTTTCTCCCGAACTGATGGCGAAAGCACAGCAGGGAGCCAATATGCAAGCCGTAGGAAGATTGCACAGCGCAATGGCAGCATAAAACAGAGGGCGTATAGAAAACCAATCTATACGCCCTCTTTGTTTACTTCTTTGTGAACATTTCTTTTACGATTTCAACTAAATGTTCCTCGGTAATCTCTGTTATACCGACTTCCTCCATCTTAACCGCATCGCCCCAAAAGCCATTTTTATTGCCGATTGTTCCCTTTGCATTGTCTGTGGCATTGGGGTTGTTGGTTAGCGTTGCTATACCGTCAATGTTTCCGTACCTGCCCATTCTTCTTTGATTTAGCGATTGCTTCCAACCAAGAGTAATACTGCTTACGCTTCTTCGCTATAACGGCAGGATGGAGTTCGCCCATTCCGTTGCGGTACGGAGTACAGTAGAAACACTCCACTTCGAGGTCTCTCACGAATGTGTTGTAGTTGATGTAGTGCTTCTGCTTGAGTTTGCGGAAATTGTTTCTATCCATAATGACAAGTTGTCCGCTTGTACCACTTGTAGGCATTACGTAGTAACGCTGTCCGTTCTCACTGTGCGCCTTGTCCGCTTTTCTCACTGCCTCACGCAAACGAAGAGAGGCTTTGATTTTCTTAAAAATGTTCATTGTACTGTTGTTATTTAGTTAAACTTATATTGTTGCGGCAGATACCGCCTTTCTCTTCTTGGTTATAAACCTACCCACACGAGGAACAAACCTTGGCAATTCCATTTCAAAGAAACAGATGTGCAGACCTATTGCACGTGTCATCAGCAAGTCATCGTGTTTCCCTGTAATTGCTCCGAATGCTCCGTTCGGTTTCTTCTCATAGCACAGGTATTCGTCCAGGCATCGTGCATCACGTTCGGTATAGAGGTTTTCACGAATTACCTTTACGAGTGTGGATATAATCATTGGTTTTGTGGCAATGTTGGTGTGGAAGCCATAATTCTTTGGCAAGCCCTCACGTATTGCCTCCTCCGACTGCTTGCGTGCATAGAGGTTGGGATAAATATCCTTAATCTGATTGAGGATAAACTGTGATTGGTCGCCGTCCACCTCTCTTTCCTTATCGTGTGTTTCAAGCGTGTTGCTCTCTATCACAAGCAGGGAGTTGTCATAGAACGCTGCTATCTGTGCCGCTTTCCACGCCAACAAGTCAATGTCTATGTGTCCGTACCATTGTGCCACAACCGTAGGTTTTCCACCCTCTGCCATAAACAGACGGTCGAGAACGAGGATAACAGAGAAGTCGGCTTTGTTGGAACGTCCCCCGACATCGACTATCGTAACATATCTGTCTGTTACAATCTCTTTATCGTCAATCTCGGGCATTTCCCAAATGTGGAGCAAGCCCTGTTTATCTTCGGTGAAGCGTAGATTTTTCAAAGCATTCTTGCCCTCATCTTCATCGGCATACACCTCACCAATGTAGCGAGGTGGGCGACACGATGGGCGCAGCTTCTCAACCTTGTATTTGTCGAACACTCTTGCTCCCGAATGTACGAAAGCCTCAACATCATCAGACGGGAACTCTGCCGCCATCAGTCCGTGGTCGGTGTACTTCGCACGCTCCTGTATGTACCAATTTATCGCTTCGAGTGTTGCACCCTGTTCCCAAAGCCACCACAGATATTTTCCGCTCTCCTCACGTACTGACGGAACATTGTCGTTCTCACGGTTGGCATAGAGCATCTGTGCGAATATCTCCACATCGTCAATGGGTAGAGAATACTGCTCGATGTCGAACCACGAAACGAACATCGCTTCAAACTGCGATTTTCCGCTCTTGGCATCGTCATACTCCTTTTGGAAGAAGTTGCCTGTACCATTGGCTGTACTCTCATATACAATCATCGTGAAAGGACGGAGCAATACACCCGAGCAGGCAGAGCGCACAATATCTTCGGGCTTCTTACCCTCTGTCGCTTTCCATAGTCCGACCTCGGAAAGATGCACGAGGTTATAATCACCACCACGACAAGAGTCCGGGCGTTCTGCTGTACCAATCTTGATTTTGCAGTTACGCTGTGGTACACGATGAATACTGCCCGACTTACCCACGCCGACCAATTTAGGCTCATTCTCATTGTATGCCTCGCCCAACTTGTGCAGCATTTCCACAGGATAGTTCTTAATCATACGGTCGAACATATCCTTGATTTCGTCAGAGCCTGCACCTTGATGTGCAATGATAAGAGAGTTCAAACCGACCTTGTGAACGAGTTGCAACCACGCCATATACAACTGCGATGTGGTAGAGCCACCCCATTGTCGAGCCTTCAAGAGAACAATACGAATAGGTTTGTTTGCCTTACGGCGTTTTTCCAAACGTGCAATAAACCTACGTTGAGGGCGTGTGAGGCGAAACAATACATCTTCGCCACCACCTTTGTTCTTGATATATACAAATGTTGCCGCCCAAAAGGGAAAGTCGTGTTTGTTTCTGATGCGTACAAACTGACTGATAACTTTTAGTCGGTCGCTTTCGTAGTCCTCCTCTTCATTAGCCCCGATTTCCTGCAAGAACTTTTCAATGGAGCCGCATTCCGCAAGTTGCCGTACAAGCGGCACTTTCATCATTTCAACAGGCAGGTATTGTGTGCGTATGGGGAAGTCCTCAATAACCACCTTTACACGCTCACCGACCGAGCCGAAACCGCTGATTGGGTCGAAACGTGCGTACACCTCCGCATTACGGCGGTTGTTCTCTTCGATTATATTGCGTATTGCGGTGTTCATATCAGCCAATCTTTACAGGTTTGTTCAACAATGCCACCGCCCCACCTGCCATATAGCAGTACAGGTGTACCAACGCATTGGTGTTGGGGAAAAGGAAGCCTGCCACAAGGTATGCAAGCATCCATAACTGATAATATGCTTTACGCTGTACCTCGAAAGAGATAGAGCCGAAGAGTGCAAACACAACGCCCGACAAACCAACGGTAGGAATGCCGGACAGACAAAATGACGGAATGGTTACAGCGATAATATATGAAAGGGAAAACCGCCATAGCGATATGTCGTAGATGAATATGACAGAGAGCAGACACCACGCATTCAATGTGGCGTGCAATACATTAGCGTGATAAAAAGGATAGAGCATACGACAGCCGAGTCCGCACCCTGTATAGATGCCGACCGCATACCAATCCGTCATATCCTGTAAAGAGAGACAGAACACGAGGATTGATACTAATAGCGACATAGCCTTAGCTGCTTTCTTCTTATCCATTCTTTCCTCGCTTTACAAACCATAATTTTGGCACTGCCGGGTGTGAGATAGAATTTCGGTGCAGGTTGAATGACTACCATTGCACATAGTTCAGAGGTAGTTTTATCGGGATGTTTCTCACGCATTATGGCTACACGGCGGTAGATTTCTTCGTACATCTCACGTTTGGAAGCACACATCTTATCCAAACGTGCCTCTCCTCTCATCATTGCAGAAATGACAAGAGCAGCACGAATGTCACTCACCCAAAAACGGCGTGATGGCATATTGACAATATTGTTGTACACATCCGGCATACGGATATAGTCGCACGATTGAATATATTCATCGTACGCCCTCATCAAGTCGTCTGAACGCTCTTGTGAGTACTCCATCAATGCGCCTTTATGCTTCATTTTCTAACTCATTGCCGACCTATTTGTGTTCCAAAGTTACACATTGGAGCGTAAAAAGATAAACATAACAAGCGTTTATTTCGGGTTATTTTTGCTTCACAGTTTCGTACAACATCTAAATATTTATAGTATATGTCTAAGAATACGGAAGTTAAAAGCAATCGAGACCGATACACGGAACGATTGAAAGCGAAGTATCCCGACAAGGAATTTGCCGATGATGAGGCGTTATTCGGTCAAATCAATGACGATTACGACAGTTACGACAATGAATTATCGGGTTATCGTGAGCGAGAAAAAGCCCTTTCAGACCTCTTCGCAAGCAATCCACGCAGTGCAGCTTTCCTTACCGATTGGCGAAAGGGTGAAGACCCAATCATCGGAATGGTGCGCAAATTCGGCGATGACTTCAAGGCTGCACTTGAAGACCCCGAGAAGCAGGAAGCACTTGCCGCAGCCAACAAGGAGTTTGCGGAGCGTATTGCCAAAGAGGAGCAGTATGAGGGCGAGTACCAAACCAACATCAATGAGACCCTAACCACACTCGAAGCGATGCAACAGGAAGATGGCTTGTCGGATGAGGACATCGACAACGCTATGGAGTTCCTTTTGGGTATCGTACGTGACGGCATTATGGGCAAGTTCACACGTGAGAGTGTGCATATGGCACTCAAAGCCATTAAGCACGACAGCAATGTAGAACAGGCAGACCGTGAGGGCGAAGTGCGAGGACGCAACACCAAGATTGAAGAGAAGTTGCGCAAGGGTGGCAAGAGTGACGGCACAGCCAACCTCGGCAGCAAGAACGGAGGCGGCAAGGGTGCATCACGAGAAATGCCCGATTTAGGAGCCATTGACCAGAACTACGGCACTCAAAACATTTGGGAACGTGGTGGAGAGAAACGCAGACCAAACAAGTAACAGTCAATTTTATTTATTCACCTTTCAAAAATTTACAGCAATGAAGAAAGCAACAAGTTTTCTGTGTCGCATCTTGCTAATAGCATTAGCATTTGTGACGGGCGCATCGGGCGGTGTCTTTATGGCTAACGCCTCCGAACTCCCCGATGCAGGTAAGACAGTAGCCGGTGCTGATGGCACAGGCGGAACGGACGGTATCGCAACGGAGACCGTAGGTAGAACTGAGGGCGACCCAAATTTTTATTTGAGCGATGTGGACAAACGCATCGTGAAGATACGCCCGATGGCAACCCCTATCGACCAAATCAGCCGTTATGCGAAGTCGAGCAGCACGAACTCGTTCGAGGTCAAGTATTACAGCGTAGGCACAAGAGAAATCAAGTGCAGCACAAGTGCAAAGGTTACTGCAATGGTATCGGGCGCAAGTGTATCACTCCCTGTGGACGACCTCAATATGTTCACTTTGGACGATACTATCCGCGTAGTAGGTGTACCTGCCAAGACTAAACCCGATGGAACGGCGTACACTTCCGAAGACAGCCTCATCCCCGACCTTGTATTGTGTGTATGCGGTAAAGACAGCACAACCAACCTGCCTACCGTCTATGCAGTAAACGGTACGATGGACAGCTCTACCAAGCAGCCTATCCTTGTACCCGAAATTCCACAGGGAACTACCCTTGTACGTATGGGTAAGGCTTGCGGTGAGTTGGACGTACAGACAGGACGTTTCAACAATATTCCTATGCCGGAGACACAGTACTGCCAAAACTTTATGATACAGGTTGAGCAGTCCACCTTCGACAAGATTGCAGCCAAGGAAGTAAATTGGAATTTCTCTGACATTGAGGAGGACGGCGTATATGATATGCGTCTTGCTATGGAGAATACCTATCTGTTCGGTGTTAAGAACGTCATCAAGCATATTGCCAAAGACGGTATGAACACTTGGTTTACAGGTGGTATTTGGTGGATGGCAGGTAAGGATATCGAGGTTGGTGAGTGGGACGACGAAAAGAAGTGTGCCGTTATCACCGATGAGAACCTCGTGGATATTACCAAAGACCTCTTTGTCGGTACAGGTATCGGTAACAAGCGTAAAATTCTTTTCTGCGGTAGCGATATGCTCTCTGCATTCTCAAAGATTAAGAGTGAGAAGTTCCGTCTGAAAGACACCGTAGAGGTTTGGAACTTGAAGTTCAAGTCTTGGGATACCGACTTCGGTGAGGTTCTCACTATTCATCACGAGTTGTTTGATGTGAACGGTATGAGCGATTGCGGTTTTGCAATGGACCCCGAATACTTGTCAAAGAAGACTCATATCTCTTGGGCAAGAAACGTACTCGACTTGCAGAAGGCAGGTATTCGCCGTACAGATGCCGTAGTTATTCAGGAGGTAAGTTGCTTGTACTTGCGCTATGCAAAGGCACACGCACGTATGAAACTTGCCAAAGCACCTACCGCATAAACGAGAATAACAGAAACTAAAAGTTCAACCGAGGGATGGGCGTAGGCCCGTCCCTTTTTTAATATTCCAAAGTATATGATTAAGACCTACAAAGCGAACACCAACGTCAGCATCAACGTGGTGCTTCCAAGCAAGAAGAACTTGCACATTTCATTCGTTCCCCTGTCAAACGGCAGCAGCACATTCACGACCGACAACGAGGAGATTATGAACGCCATTGAGTGCCATTACAATTTTGGCAAGTTGTTCCGCCTCCACAGCGTACAGGGCGAAAGCAAGAAGAAAGCGACAAAGGCTGTGGAAATGCCTGCAAAGAAAGAGGAGAAAGCAGAGGACAAACCTGCCGACAACCCCAATCCAACCTCAACTCCGGCAGAGGACGCTACTGTCATCGACAACGATAATGAGAGCGAAGATACAAACGAGGACGGAGAGGACAACGAGCAGGACGACAATGCCTCAACCGAGGGTGCAGACACCGATACTGAATTGAAGCAGGTAACTGTCAGCGACCTTGCCGCCGCCAAAGATTACCTTGCAGACAAATTCGGCATCAGCCGTACCACCTTGCGTAGCAAGAAAGCCATTGTCGAGCAGGCAGCCGCTAATGGTATCGAGTTCGTTGGATTGTCATAAAGAGTAATGAGGTATGACAGTCTATCCACTTGATAAGATTGCGGAAGATGTTCGCATAGCACTTGACCAAAATATGTCGAGTGATGCGCTGACAGAAATCGGCGATGTGGACACCCTTGCCCTCAATGACATCATCAAGTCGAAGATTGTTGAGGCTGTCAAGCGCATACACAGCGAAGCACCCCCTCACTTACTTGACGGAGGTCATAATTTCGGCGATGCCGTGTATTGGATGGAACACGAAAGCGGTTGGGTACTCTTGCCGGAGGACTTTATGCGCTTTGTGGTGTTCGAGATGGACGATTGGTCGAGACCCGTTTTCACCTGTTCCAACACGGACGACCCCGAATATGAGAAGCAACATTCACGCTTCAAAGGCATACGAGGCACGGCGCAACGCCCTGTCTGTTTCGTTTCGATACGTCCAGAGGGACGTGTGTTGGAGTTCTATTCCTGCAAGAGCGAGGAGGCAATGGTAAGCCGTGCCGTATATCTTCCCTATCCAAAAGTGGACGAATACGGTGCTATCGAGATTTGTCAGCGATGTTACGATGCAGTGGTTTACACCACAGCAGCATTAGTGTTAATCACGTTCGGCGACACGGAGCGAAGCAACGTGTTGAACGAATTGGCTAAATCAACTTTAATATGAGTTCAATAAAGACGACACAGATTGACGGTGATGTTTCCGTTGGTCGCAACGTGGCTGTTGGTGGCAGAGTAACCGTTCAAGGCAGTTCCCAATTCAAGGGAAGTGTAAAGATTGAGGGTTGGCTTGATGCCAAGAACATCAAAGGAGCGAACAAAGGTATCTTCACTTCGATAGAGAAATTGAAAGCCGCCTATCCATTGCCTCACGATGGTTGGTGGGCTATTGTCGGAAAAACTCTCCCCGGACCCATTTATGTGGGTGATGGTGGCGAATGGGTAGCCACAGGCGAAGAGGGAGGAAATCCGACCGTTGATAGCGAGCAGTACAACGAAGCCGTAGCCGAGTTGCAGGGAGACATTGCCCTGTTGCAGCAAGATGTGAAAGACATCGAAGCCAAAGACAAGGCGCAGGACACTCAACTGACGACTATCGGCGGACAGGTAAACAACCTGCAAACTAAATTAAATACCGTAGAGAGCACAGCCAATGAAGCCAAGACAAAGGCAAATTCGGTAGGTGCTGACCTTGCATCATTCAAAGCGACAAAGGGAGCGGCAAACGGACTTGCCCCATTGGGCGATGATGCCAAAATCCCTGCAACCTATTTGCCCGGTTTTGTCGATGATGTGATTGAGTTTGCAGAAGCGTCAGGAGACATCATAGCGCAACAGGCGAGTATTTCCAAAAAGTCCAACGATGATTTCTGTAACGTAATATATGACAGGGTACATAATGTATTTGTCCTTTCCGTAGGCAGTGATGTAGATGCAATAAAGACCTACTACAACAGTTGGATTGATGCCGAGAAATGGGGAGATTTCAGCATTTACGGTCGTACACCACAGGCAGGTAAAGTATATGTAGATAAGTCGAGGAACATCACTTATCGTTGGAGCGGAAGCACCCTTGTTGCCATTGGCTCAGACCTTGCTTTGGGCTATACCGATAGTACGGCATTCCCCGGTAGTGACGGTAAGAAGTTGCAGGACGATATGCAGACTGCACAGACGAACATCAGTACTCTCAACAAAAACCTTACAGGCGCAACCGCACACATAATTGCCCGAAGCGTAGTTAATGTAAACCAACTGTTCGGTTTGACAGGCAGAGAAATCACGTTTGCCGTAGCCCTTGACCGCATCGCCAACTATGAGGCAGCAGCCACCATTCAGATACCGGGCGTTGTACTTACGTTCCTTACAGAAAATGGTTGGCAGTCGAAGCAGTGGACAAATACCGCTGATTGGACTACTGAAAGCAATTGGACTGACTTCGGTGCAAACGGAGAGAGCATTGGCAACACAATCAACGTGAATGCCCTTTGTGATAACATCGAGTATTCGTTGAGTACCGCCATTCAAGCCGTGCAGGACTTGGAGAAAGAAAGCGGACTATCCTACTTCAAGAGCGGTGTTGTGCTGACATTCAAGACCGCAGACACCGACCTCAACGGCGCACCTGTATGGCTTGCCTATCAGTTCACACGAGAGGTAGCCGACATAAACCCTGCCGATGAAAAGCCTTGGGTTGCTTTCGGTGGCGGCGGTAGTGGCAATGTGGAAACCGCAGATGTACCCGAGAAAGACGGCAAGCAAGCCCTTTC
>JAZOQL010000277.1:0-6552 GCA_045656065.1 Rikenellaceae bacterium
TGACGGCGACACTCAAATCACAATTCCGAGCCTTTCGCCCGAAACGACATATTATTTCCAAGCGGGAATGACGGTTGAGGACGCTTTCGGCTCACAAACCACGGTTTATAGCAGCGTTTTGACCGCAACGACAGCGGAACACGATTATTCTAACGATTACTTCACCATCAAGAACGAGACAAGCGCGGCAAACAACATAACCATAACACCCGTTTGCACCAAACCGCAGTCGAATTGGACTTTCGATGGATATTATTCAAACGACAACGGCAACACTTGGACGAAAGTTTCCGCACGAAGCGGATATTCGGAGACAATCACGATACCTATGCGTGCAAACGCAAGCATATTGCTGAAAAGAAGCGGAGGCGCGTTGGGTAAAATAGAAGGTGGTCAGTCAACATATTATTACTACACCACGATAACGGCGCAGAACAGATTCAGCGTGGCAGGCAACATAAAATCGCTGCTGAACGGAGACCCGACCGCGCAATACAACATACCTTCATACGCGGCATTGAGGCTTTTTGAGGGTGCTACAACGCTCATATCCGCCAAAAATCTCAACCTCGGAGACAGAATGGTGGCAAATCCAATGACATATTCCTCTTTCAGCGGTATGTTCAGCGGATGCACAAGCCTCGCCGATTCACCCGCAATAAAGCACGAAAACATAGGAGAAAGAACATACAGCGAGATGTTCAAGGGATGCACCTCACTGCGTGTCGCCCCGAAAATTGAATCCAAATACGGAAATCTTCAAGGAGGCTATGTCTTTTCTCAAATGTTCATCGGCTGCACAAGTTTGGTTGAGGCGGTGTTTCCGAACCCAGGAGCGTATTTTGCGAACAACACCTACCATTGGCTCGAAAGCGTTGCCGCATCGGGAACTCTGTACGCGGATTCCGAAATCGAACCGAACATACCGACAAATTCATCAAGCGGATGTCCAAGTGGCTGGACAGTGCAGATTGTATCATAAAAATTGTATCTTTGCCGCCGAAAGTCCCACCTTGGGATTTGGCAATATACAAAATAGGCGAAAGCCCGTCTCAACCGAGGCGGGCTTTTCAACAAACCGTCTAACTTAAAAACGCTTATTATGGCGTTCTCAAATCAGTGCGCAAAAATAGTAAAAATACTTTCCATTCCGCCCCTAAAAAAGAGGCTTTATGTCTTTTATGTTTTTCCTCTGTAATTTCAGCCATTCCGAATAATACATCCAACAGTATCCGCCTGCGGATTTTAGTTTGCCTTTGCAGCAGGCTGTGATGTTGGAGTGGAAAATTCCAAGTTCTCGTTCAACTTCCATTGTTGCAGACCATTTCTTTATGAATTGTCCGTCAAGAGAGAGTTGAACGATTGAAATTGAAGTTGGATGTTCAACACCGAATTTGCCGCGCATTCCGTTGTGTTCCAATGACAACGGATTGTTGTTGTTTTCCTCACACGTACACCAACGCAGATTTTCAACCAGATTGTCCGTTCTTATTGTATTGATATGGTCTATACAAGGTTTGCCTTTTGGATTCGGGATGAATGCCTCGGCGACAATTCTGTGAACCAATTTCCGCACGCAATCAATATTTACCCTCAAATAACCGTATTTGTCATAACTCAACCCGCACAGCCGAGGTTTGCCAGTTAGTTTCCAATTCCAACACAACACCTCACCGTTGCAACTCACCGAATATCTCGGATGACCTTTAACCATTCTCCACTCCGTGAGACTACAAAGCCTATAATATTGTATGGGTTTTAATATATTCATTTTTCGCTGGTTTTTCGGGCGATTTGACCTCGGATGGTGTAACTATACCATCCGAGGTCTGTTCGCCTCTCTGTCCTCAAATCTGATAGGGTGACGGGCATTCATCGCTGTCAAGCATATACTCTACTTCCACGTCAATGGGAATGGTCAATGTTTCCTCGCCACCCGACTTCCTAACGAAAGTGACAATTTCGTTCAATACGGATTCGACATCAACGTCATCGTCTTCCAAAAACACCTTTATCAAGTCGAATTTCTCGGTCGCATCGTCCTTGCGGGTGAACACTATCTCGGCGAGGGTTTCATCGTCAGTAGCCATAACGAAGATATGTTCCGTGTCCTCAACGGGGGTGATTTGAATGCCGCCTCCGTTCTTTTCGAGAGTTCTCAACGCCTTTTTCTGCGTGTCGCGCCAAGCCTTCAGAGCGAGGTGCAGAGCCTGCTGCAATTCCAATTTACTCATCATCACAACCCTCCCTTCTCACCTCCTTGATGTTCAAGCCTTTAGGAACAATCAAATCCCATCCGCCGTCCTCGTTGCGCCTCATACGCAGTGTGACTTCACGCTCGGCGTACATTATGTTCTTGGTGACGGCTTCTTCGAGTGATTCGTTGAGAAACATCAGCATATCGTAGTCGATGCTGCTCTTCGTTGAGTTGAACTTTGCGTAGCACAAGCCTTCGCTGCGGTACACAATGTTGTCCCCGACCTTCACGGCTACCTCGATGTACGCCTTCATACCTTGACGCTTTGCGGCATAAATCACCTTCGCGTTCACGCACCCGAACTCGGTGTTGAAGTCGGCATCGAAGTCTGTGGAGACCACTTCCCCAGCCCCCGCTTTCGCAGCCATAGCGGTCAGCGTCTTGATGTCGGATGAGTCGAGATAGTAGTCGCGCCCCAAGCCGCTCCAACGCATATCGTATTTCTCGCGGGTCGTCTTTTTCATCATTGTTTTCCAAGCATTTGCCGTCTGATTCTTTGCGCTGTTTTTAGCCGCTGCGCTGTTGGCTTTCGTAGAATTAGTCATTGTTTTTTATTTTTTTTAATGTTAATATTATTTTGATTGTTTATATAAACCAAGTGTTTCTTTGCAATTCTTTATTTTCTCATATACAGAATCCGCAATTACAGATTCGTCCAACAAGATTTTTCCGAGTGTGAGGAGTTCGACCTCCGAAGAGAAAGGAATGCAACCGTCAGCCTTAATGTCCACGTCATCGTATATCTTGTTCTCCTTATCCGCGATAAACCTCAAAAAAACACTGCATCCCTCGTCTTTGTCTGTGAGCGTGACTATGTTGCCTTCCGCGCTCATATTCATAAATGTACTATGACCGCTTAAAGACTCCGCTGCCTCAATCAGTGATTTGTGAAGTCTGACGGAATTGACCGTCTTTGCGAGCCGCTCTTTGCTTACTGCTTCAATTTTTTTCATAACTATATTATTTATATTTGAACATCTTAACTGTCCCTATCTCGTTCAACTCGTTCAACTCGTTTCAACGCAGCAAAGGTACATTTTTATTTTTAAACTCGGCAGAAAAATGAAAAAAATTTTTTCTTTGTAACTTATATTATTTCAGCGAGTTATAAACACAAACCACGCGAATCGCAAAAATTTTTCTTGAAAACGAATCCCAAATTTCGGAAAATTTCGCAGGATTTTGGAAAAAACATCAAAAAAGCATCCATTGCAAAGGGTTTACCGCATTGCCTGCTTCCCGACCGTCAACATATATTGTCAAATAGTTTGCGAATGTATGGCATCCCATTGAGTAGAGTTTGCTGACGAGTTTGCCCAACCTGCAACCGACCTTCCCAATCAAGCCCGCGTCCAACCGCAAATCCCGTCCATATCCTTCGTATAGGTTTATGGAATCAAAGCGCGACACCCATCCAACACTGAAAAACTCCGCATAGAGATTGCGTCTGCCGCTCACCTTGAACCTCACAACATACTGCAAGCCCGTCCATACACTCGTGCTTTCAATGCCTATGTCACGCAAAGCGGAACTCACACGGTCGCAGTTGGCTCTTGAAAAGTCGTTCAAAAACTTCGGTCTTATCTTTCCCATATTTTTATATTTAACTTATTGATATTCTATTTGTTATATCCAAAAGTGTTACCTATTTCCAAATAGGTTAAGTATCGGGGTAGGGGGGTAGATAGGGTTTATCTTTAAATACTTTAAATATGGATACTATGATATATTTGGAAATAGGTAACACTTTTTGCTTTAACTTGTTGGTTTATCGGATATTGCAAGGCTTTTTGAGATTATTTTATAGCGTTTGTTGAGTTTGGTCTTTCCTTTCTTGAACCTGCTGAACGCCACCTTGCTTTTGATGTCCAAAGCCCTCATACATTCCGCAACGGATTTGAACGAGAGAACTTCAAGCGACCTCAAATCCAAGACCGAAATCTCCCTTGACCTGCCGTCCCTTTTTACTTCAATGCTTTCCAAGAACGGGTATTGCAGTCTGTATCCCTTGTTAGATTTAGCGTCTTGCAGGTATTTGAGTATGGTTTCCCTTTTCTTCACTCCGAGCCATTTCATAGCGTTGACCACGTTCTCATCGAATGAGCGTGTTCTATCCCAAACATCAAGCATTTCAAGAACTCTGTCAGTCCGCCTCGCCTTGTTGTTCGCTGAAATCTTCAATCCCTTTGTCATAGGTATGAGTTCGCCCGTTACCTTGTCAACCATACACTCGCCGCTTATGAACTTCCTGCGGTCAACCATAGCCTTGAAGTCGCCCCTGCGGTTGGATATGCCTTTCTCAACAGCACGCAGCAGGTCTTTCTTGGAAAGTTCCTCGTCCCTGCCGCACCATTGAACATACCAAACCACTGCATCGTAGAGAACTCTGTCTCGGTCAACTGTTTCCCCGCAGTGCCTTGCCGTGCTTGTAGCCCTCATAAGTATGCTCCGTGTCCTGCCGCCTTTCGGAATCCTGCCTCCGAATCCATTTGAGTAGAGCGGAATCCAAAACTTGACAAGCGAGCCGTTTGTCCTGCACATATCGTATGTTTGTCCGTCAACCGTCTCCAATGGTTTGAAAACGGGCTTGTCATCGGAAAACACCTCGAACCTGCCTCGGTATTCCTTTATAAAATCATCGTATGAAAGTCTGAATAGGTCGGAAACAACCCCGTTTGAGAACCCCAAGGTCTCCGCGTCCTTTATGTCCTTTTGGCTGTAATATGCCCCGACTGCGGCGTTTTTAGCCTTGCCCCTCGGCTTGTCATATAGGTTGGCTACATCCTCATCGGAAAGCCCGCTGTCCACGTGTACAAAATCGGGGTCGAAATTCTCGTTGAACACCCATTCCGTGTTCCAAATGTAGCAGCCCCAATAATAGTCGGATAGCGCGGGGTCAAATTTGACAACCCCGTATCTGCCCTTAAGTTCGCTCTGAATGGCGTATGCGAGCGAGTCATAGACATTTCTCCAAGACTGCGCTGTCGAACCCCACACGCCGTTGGAATGAGCCAATATATGCACCCCGTTTGACGTGTAGTTCACGGCGAACACGGAAGGGTGGTTGACCACTATTTTCTTGGTCGTGTTGTCTATGTCAATGCAGCAGAACTTCGATGGTTTAACGGTGTCCTTGTCCTTGTCGGGTCTCGTGTTCTGCTCGGTGAAAAAGAGAAGCGGAATATTCTCCGATTTCCATTCCTTGTACTTAATACCGTCAGACTTCTTGTACGGGCATATCCCCGCCCTGCCCGAAAGCCAACGGACATTGTCCTCCGTGGCTTCGACCTCGTTCAAGGGCGAGCCTTTCTTCGTGTGTGCGTTTGCCGCATAGTATCCTAATAACAGTCTATCGGATTCCATTTCATTCCAATTTTCTTCGCGGTGCATTCTTCCCATTTTTGTTTTTTAAGAGTTCGGGGCGGCGGGGAAATGGAATAAGAATGCGAAGAAACCGCCGCCCCTAATCTCGTTAATCAAATAGCAATTTATTTATATTATCCTAATATAATAAAAATTTCGGAAATCGCGCACAGAAAAAATATTTGTCATATTTCGGAAATTTCTATTATATTATAGTAAACGAATCTTATGAAACCTATTTTGCAATACGATTTGAAGGGAAACTTCATCAGAGAGTTCCGTTCCGCAGAGGAAGCCGCGAGAGCCGTTGGATTGACTGACGGCTCGAACATAAGCGGTGCGTGCCGAGGCAAATACATCACAGCAGGAGGCTTTCAATGGAGTTATAAATACGACAGTCAAACTCTTAAACAAATGGAAAATACCAATGCAAAGCCCGTTGCCCAAATGAACAAACTC
This sequence comes from Rikenellaceae bacterium, assembly GCA_045656065.1. Classification (GTDB taxonomy): domain Bacteria; phylum Bacteroidota; class Bacteroidia; order Bacteroidales; family Rikenellaceae; genus CAJGBR01. The sequence goes on from JAZOQL010000277.1 coordinate 6,080, forward strand.
GGTCAAGTTGTGGCTATATACGACTCAATCAGTGCTGCTTCGAGAGCCACGGGTTACGCGAAAAGCAATATCTGCGCCTGCGTGAACAAGCGAATCAAAAGCACGGGCGGCTATCTTTGGACTTATGCGACAGAACACACCGTTGTTGAGGCGGAAATCGGCGAGCGCGTGAAAAAGACAACACCGCGTTTCCCGTTCACCTACGATTATATAAGAAATAACAACGAGGCTGCTCTTAACGCGATTGCCCTTATAAAAAGCAACCTCAAAAGCGGAGAGCCGCTTCGTTCAGCCGAAAGGATTCTCCGTGCAATCTGCGGCATTGAGGTGGGGCTTGACATAAGCGATGGCAGGCTGACGGTGTGTTTCGATGGAGGCTTTGTGATTTATATGAAGCCGCAGCCCTTGTCAGACAATTTCATTGCTTTGCTCGCGAGACTTGTGTTAGCGTGTAACAAATTGTACGAGAACGC
>JAZOQL010000278.1:0-1260 GCA_045656065.1 Rikenellaceae bacterium
GATGAGAGAAGTGGCATCATATTCTCCAAGGCGAGTTGCTGGTTGTCGTAGAGGAAGCTGCGGTAGCATCCATTGAGCCACTCGGTGGTGTGTGCTTGCAGTTGCTCGGCGTTTACTGTTGATTCGGTCTGTATGAGTTGGCTCTTCAGATAGTCCGACAGCATCCTGGACACCTCGGCACGAATGAACCCTGCATCATAGAACTGCTTGTCAAAAGACTTCTTGCCAATCATCACAGGCTTGCGACCATCAAAAGTATATAACTCAATGTCATCGATATAGGTCCAGGTATGGTAAAGTCCCACTTTCTCGATGATTACCAGACGCTCGCTGAAACGGATACCCTTATAGTATCGATTGCCCGACGCGCTCTCGTATTCTGAGGTGATAAACATCTTCTGTGACTCGTTCCAAATGGGAAGGTTCGCTCTCTGATTGCCATATACAGGAAGAATAGAGTCAAATACGTTGTTGGTGATATTCTTTATTGTTGCCATAGCTTTATTTCTATTTGAAGAGTGAATGATTAGGATAATAATTTCTGTGATGTTAGGGTCTCGGCCACTAATCTCTTGGAGAACTCATTGACCTGATTCTCGTCGACGGTAGAGTTGAGCATCTTCATCTGTGAGCGCAAATACTCCTGAAGCATCTCTTCGCATTGGCGCTTGGCAAAACTCTCCGAAAAGCCTGTGCAATAAAAGCTGCGTGATGATATCAGGCGCTTTTCCTTGCCATCGTAACCATAGATACGGATGCCATTCAGAAACAGGTAGGCATAGCCCTGTCCGAAGTCATAGTTAACGATGATTCTGTCCGAAAGGCGTATGCCCTGAAAATAGGTGTTGCCTGCGGCACTGGTGTAACCTTGAGACAGATAGATATTCTTCTGCTCATTGTAAGTAACACTGCTACCAGACAATGCTGGGAGCGCTTTCTCGACCAAGGTGGTCAGTTGTCTTGATTCTTTAATCATTGTTTTGAGATTTTGAATTGATAAATGTTTTAATGTCTTTACATATATCAATGACAGAAATCAGGCAAAACGAAACAGGTATGTGAAAAATGACGTAAAAATTTTAATTAAAAAGATTCTTTGTCCACTCAAGCATTGACCATACAGAATTGTATATCAGCAAACAGCGCTCAGTAACAGAAGAAAAAAACGCAGTACATTTTTTTCAATAAAATCAATATAAAAGTACGAAATAATACTCCCGACCTCGCAAGAAGTCGGGAGTATGTTATATAAAGAAGATG
>JAZOQL010000279.1:0-5865 GCA_045656065.1 Rikenellaceae bacterium
TGCACCCAATGTGTAGCAACCGATATCTGCAAAGACTTTGTGGTTAGGATATTCGTTGTTGAGAACTTCGTTCAATGTAGTGTACATATCGCGGTGACCGCAACCTTGACACAATGCCGGAGGACGAGGAACTACGATATCACATTTTCCTGCTGTCGGGTTTTCCGGCAAATCGAGAGCCTTGCGTACGCAGTCGGGTGAAAGTTCGCCTGTGCGTGGAAGTGTGCCGTCCAGACGCCCTCTCACTGTAACGCCCATTCCCAGCAAACCTTTCATCTGTTCTTCAACCATCGGTTGACCCTCTTCGATGACCATAATTTCGTCGCATTGGCTAACCAGTTTGGCGATCATCTTCTTAGGCAGCGGGTATTGTGAAATCTTAACTACAGGATATTTGCAACCTTCCGGGCAGTTTTCCATCAGGTAGTTGTAACCGATACCGCAAGCGATGATACCGATTGATTTATCTTCGCCGTCGATATATTGGTTGAAACCTGCTGTTTCGCTCTCTTCTTCCAATTCGTTCTGGAGAGCCAACAATTCAACGTAGCGAGCACGTGAGTTTGCAGGCAACAGAATCCATTGTTTAGAGTTTTCTGGTGGGCAGCAGCTGTTTTGTTCGCGAACTTCGCCTACTTCCACTACGGCGCGTGAGTGTGCCAAGCGGGTTGTTACTCTCATCAATACAGGCATTCTGTATTTTTCTGACAATTCATATCCGTATGATGTCATATCGTAAGCCTCTTGTTGTGACGATGGTTCCATCATTGGGATAAATGCGAAACGACCATAGTGGCGTGAGTCTTGTTCGTTTTGTGATGAGTGCATTGATGGGTCATCTGCAGCAACGACGATAAGACCGCCGTTTGTGCCTGACATTGCACTATTTACGAACGGGTCAGCAGCTACGTTCATTCCGACGTGTTTCATACATACCAGCGCACGTTTGCCCATAAATGACATACCGAGAGCTGCTTCCATTGCAGTCTTTTCGTTGGTACTCCAAGTGCGGTGGATTCCACGTTCAGCAGCCAATTTGTTCAGCTGGATAAATTCTGTGATTTCCGTTGACGGTGTGCCGGGATAAGCATATACACCTGACAAGCCCGCATTAATTGCGCTCAGTGCGATTGCTTCATCTCCGAGTAAGAGTTCTTTCTTCATATCTGTTTTGGTATTTGTTTCTGTCGCAAATTTACGGAAATTTATTCATAAACAAAAATTTATACGACAAATGCCCCAAACAATTTGTCAGTTTGAGGCATTAATGTGGAATTTATCAGAATATTAGGTATTATTTTCCGAATCGGCTCATAACATCTATGTCGAGTTCTTTGGACAGCATCGCAATTTTCTGCTCGGGTATATTGTTTATATCCAGCAACATCAGTGCGTCGATGGCGTTATTGAACTGAGGGTCGGTGTTGAAGCCCACAATTTTGCCGTTGAGTTGAAGATATTTTTTCAGCAATATCGGTGTGCCGAAACGGTTGCGATTAATGTCAAGAATTATTTTGTCGATAAGTTCTATCGAGTCGATATTTGAGATTGATTTCTTGTCGAATTTCTTCTTTTCCAATCCTGACAGTCCTATTCTCGGGTTTATCATTGCTGAGATATCCTGGGCGTAGTGGTGTTCCTGAAGATAATTTATTATCATCAGTTTAGATACATCTGACAACTTGCCTGACATTGTTACGGGGCCCATCAGGTATCTATAATTTTCGTTCTTCAGCAGTATGTGCAGTATGCCCTTCCACAGTAGCAGTAGCGATTGGCTCTTGCGCTGATATTTTTTCACGATGAACGAACGACCCAGCTCGAGAGTCTTTGACATTACATCTCCCATTTTTGGCGACAGTTTGAACAGCGTGTCTGTATAGAATCCCGAAATGCCGTAGTTCTCCATTATTTCGCGTCCCATTCCCACTCGGTAGGCTCCGACGAGCTGCTGGTCGACATTGTCCCAAACGAACATATGGCGATAGTAGATGTCGAATTTATCGGTGTCGATATCCTGATTTGTTCCTTCGCCAACCTGTCGGAACGTTATCTCGCGCTGACGTCCGATTTCGTGCATTATATTGGGAATGATTGTCGACGTGGTGAAATAGACCGAGTAATTGCCATAATCAAACAACTTAAACTTATCGAGTGTCTTGACCTCTTGGCTCAGAACGTCGCTCGAAACCGAGTCGGTTATATTGTCCAGCAATTCGACTTCACGCTCGATTGTCTCTTTCGATTCGACAAACGGTTCACTCAGACTATATACGTTGGTGCGCAGATACATACCAAACGATTCAACCTTCTCGAATTCGCTCTGGCGGCGGGGCTGTATCACAGACCCTATGCGTACTCTGACCTCGGCGCCCTGTTTGTTGGTTGTCTCGTGCGGAATCATCGCCGTTCTCAGCAGTGGGTGTACCATTCCGCACAGGTGGAACATTCGGCTGTTATGTGCCGTAATGTGTATCGGAGTAATCGGTACTGCGAGTTTTTTGATGAATTTAAGAACCGAGCTGCTCCACTCTTTATCCTTAATTTGTGCGAAGGGGTGTTTGTATGTCGAGATTTCGCCGGCGGGGAATATCACCAATGCTCCGCCCTTTTGCACGTGTTCCATACTCGAGCGTATTCCGCCAACATTACGAGCCGAATGGCTATCAAACGGATTTACTTCGATAAAAAACTCCTTCAGCGGCTCGAGTCTCGATAACAACATATTGCCCATAAACTTCACATCTGGGCGCACTTGGCTCAGCAGGTGTATGAGAATCAGACCGTCGAGTGTACCTGTCGGGTGATTCGACACGAAGACCAATGGCCCTGATTTGGGTATGTTGTCTAATTCTTCCTGAGCTGCCTCGATCTTTATGTTCAGCAGTTCGATATATTTAGCTGCGACCTGACTGCCCTTATATTGACTTAGTCCGTCGTATAGTGAGTTCAGTTTGTTCAGACCGAGCAGACCCATAACCGTACAAGATATCATCTTGCCGAAGATATTGTCTCCGACAAAATACAATTCATCTTTGCCAATGAGTTGCCCCATATTATCCTATCTATTTAAAATGTTTCAAAATTAAGCAGTTCGATGGTATAATCGTTCTTATAGCGCACTAACTGCCATTGGTTATTAACTATTTTGCCTGACTCTGTCTTGTCAAATTTGTATGGCATCTGTAGGTAGACGTATCTGCCCATTTGCAGATTGTCAATCAAATTTGTGTCCATATTGGAGATGAACAACATTGCCACCTCATAGCCACGATAGGCAAAGACGCTGGGCAATTTGTTGAACTTCGACAGGAATAGTTCGTCAAATCGAGCCACCTTCTCATTGCTGCGGTCGGCGTGGTAATTGGTTGGATATGTGACGTTCAGCTTGAAATATAACTCTTTGTCTATGTTTTGGAATCTTGACAACTTTGACGAACCGAGTGTGTGGATTCGAGGCGTGATGCCACCTTCGGCTGCAATGGTATTCTGGCTCGAGCTGACCCTTGCCAAAATCTCTTCGGTCAGAGTCTCCTCTGAGGAGAGCAGTACCACGAGATTCTCCTTCTCAACCGACAACAGCGAGTCGATAATCGTAATCTCGGTCGAATCGGTATATTCGATATAGTGGCAACTATCCGGCAAGAATGGTTTGATTTCGTTCTCAAATTCACTGTCGCTATCATTATCGGGGCGGATTACCAGCACGTTTCGCTCGAAGGTGAAGTATTTGCCCAGCAGCTCGGTGCGTTTGTGTTTCTCGGGGGCAATCTGAAATACATTCGGGAACTCTGCCGAGACCTGTGCCAATGGCGATACAATCGGGATATTGTGCTGATGTGCAAATGCCGCAGCACGCGCAAATGTCTCTTCATACACCGGACCGATAATCAGATTTGTATGTTGAAATTCGGCGTGATTCAGTGTGTGGTAGACCTTGTCTGCCGAGCGCTCGGTGTCTACGAGTGTGAGCGAAACCTCTGTCCCTTCATCTTTCAGCTCGCCAAGTGCGATGAGTACACCTCTGTAAAAATCAATGAACGATTCGTTGGGTTTGCCATCTGTTGTAAAGGGCAACATCAGAGCTACGTTCATTGCGCCATCTACGGGCTTGAACGATTGCTGCGCAGGTTCCTGAGGTAGTGTCCTGAAGGTCAATACTTCCGAGCGAGCCTCCTGTTGCTCGGCGGCGGGTTGTTGTGGTTGAAGGCGTGGCAATCTGATGATTGCTCCGATTTTCAGACCCGACTCTGCAACTTCAGGGTTGAGGTTGAGCAGCTCCTCTTCGCTGATGCCATACTGTTTGCTCAGTCCATAGACGGTCTCTTTGGCTGCTACGATGTGGTGAACGTAGTCGTCGGTCAGTTTGTCCAGATGCTCCTTGTATTGATTCAACTCTTCGTTCAGTTCGCTTGGATTTGACGACCCAATACCCTTACGTCTGATTAACAAAACCTCTCCGATGCTGAGCGTTACGGGGTCGGCATTCGAGTTGTCGGCCATCAACTCGGCAATCGAAATATCATATTTCTTTGCAATAGAGTATAGTGTTTCATCGGCAATAATCTTGTGTTCGACAAAATTCTTACGTTTTGCGCGTCGGCTCATCTGCTTGTCGGAAACCTGCACCGGAATTTTCAGAATCTGACCCGGGCGCAGTATCTCTACGGCCATTGGGTTCTCGGCAATGATACTGCGAGTCGGAATGTTATACTGTCTGGAAATAGACGAAATTGTCTGACCCGATTCGATAGTGTGGATATAGTAGTTTTTGTCACCTATCTTCACAATAGGTGTTTTATCCTGAATCTGAGCGCTCAAAGACAGATTCAGAATCACGCAAACGACAAGTATAAAAAATCTCTTCATAATGTTCAAATAATGCACATCGGGACACTATACCTGTCTGAGAATATCGTCCAGCAAATCGAAGTGGCACTTGTAGTCGTCAAGCGAGCGGTTGATGATTTCGTATGCCTCTTCACGACCGTAGGTGTCAATGAGTTCGATTTTTCTCTTTTCGGCATCGTTGCCTGTGGGCATATCCTTGTAGGTCAGGAAGTAGTGTTTCAGGCGGTCGAAAATGCCCTTTGGCAGCTCGGAGATGTCGTTATATTGGCTGTATGTTACATCGTGGCTCAGTACGGCGATGATTTTGTCGTCAGCCTCGTTGCCGTCAAGTATGCGGAAACCGCCGATAGGGCGTGCATTTACGATAATGTCGCCGTGAGATATGTCGCGTTCGGTGAGAACGCAGATATCCAGCGGGTCGCCGTCGCCAATGATGTTCGTACGGTCGCTGTGTTCCATACTGTAACGGGCTACGGATTCGCCGCAGAAACTTTGAGGTACAAAGCCATAAAGGGCTGGTACTACGTTAGAATATTTCTGCGGGCGGTCGATTTTGATGTATCCGCTGACCTTGTCCAATTCATATTTAACCGTGTCTGTCGGCACCATCTCGATAAACGCAGTTACCTCAGCAGGAGCATTTTCGCCCACTTCAATCCCGTGCCACGGGTGTGATTTATAACGCAAGCCCATCAATCGTGCGATAGGGTCATTGATTTTATTTCCCATAATTGACATTTTGTTTAAACTACACAAAAGTAACTAATATTAATTATTAGTCCAAAAAAAACGGACAAAAAAAGCAGCCTATCATTTTAAGATAGGCTGCGGTCTGTTATAATCATTAAGTTTTGGTTAATAACTAAGAAATTAAAATAAGGCTTTCTTACACTTCAAAACTTGTAGGCCTTATAGATATGTCATCTTGAGCTTTAGCAATCTCAACTTTATTTTGTTTTGTTTTTATTTGCTTTTGATTTTAAATATTCTTCGAATTCCTTCCTAAGTTCAGGT
>JAZOQL010000280.1:0-3319 GCA_045656065.1 Rikenellaceae bacterium
TGTCTCTGAGATTATGCTCAGTTACTCTGAGCGTTATCGTGCAAATCAAATCGAGAATATGGCTTGTCTTGTCGCAGATGTGCAGACCGGCAAAGTATTGGCCTATTGCGGAAATGTTTTCTCTGCGGAGAATCCCGTTGATGGAATGTCGGTCGATGTGATTACGGCTCAGCGCAGTAGCGGCAGCGTGCTAAAACCTATACTTTATGCAGCAATGCTCGATGATGGGTTGATTCTTCCACAGACTTTGGTGTCGGATATTCCGATGCTCAGCAAGGGGTTTGCGCCAAAAAACTACAACCGCACCTTCGAGGGAGCAGTAGCTGCCAATCAGGTGGTTATACGTTCGCTCAATGTGCCGAGTGTCAAGATGTTGCAGAGTTATGGGGTCAATAAGTTCAGAGTGTTGTTGCAAAACTGTGGATTGTCGACCATAACTCGTTCGGCAGATGATTACGGGTTGTCGCTCATCTTGGGCGGAGCCGAAATATCGCTCTGGGAGATAGCTCAGTTTTATATGTCCGTGGGGCGTAAGTTGCAGCACCTGTCGCCTCGGGGATTGACTCTGACTGCTGATTCGACTGCGGGTGTCGAGCCTGAGTTGGGTGATGCTGCACTGTGGATTATGGCAAAGACTCTGTGTGAACTGAATCGCCCCGAAGAGGAACAGGGGTGGCAATGGTTTGATAATAATAAGAATATCTCCTGGAAGACGGGTACAAGTTATGGCAATCGTGACGGGTGGAGCATAGGGTTTACATCGCGCCACGTCGTAGCCGTATGGGTAGGAAATGCCAATGGCGAGGGGCGTCCCGGACTGACGGGAGTAGGGTATGCTGCGCCGATAATGTTCAGTGTGTTCAGTCTGCTGCCCTACGCCGAGGAGTTCGAGCAGCCGGAAATTGCATTGAGAGAGGTTGAGGTTTGCAGCAAAAGTGGCCATATCGCAACCGAACGATGTGCCGAGACTCACATTGAGAGCGTGCCTGTGTCGGGACTCGAAAGTTCGTCTTGTCCCTATTGTCGAGAGGTTATGCTCGACGAGCAACGCCGATTCCAAGTCGATAGCAGATGCTATCCTGTGAATAGAATGTATCGTGAAAAGCGGTTTATACTGCCGCCCGTCGAGGAGTGGTACTACCGCCGTAAACATATTGATTACAGGCCACTCGAGCCGTTACACCCCGACATAGCAAGTGTCACTTCTCAGCACACCCTTGAGATAGTCTTTCCTCAGTCGGGCAGCGAGGTCATTGCCACTCGAGGTCTTGACGGTAATCAACAGGGAATTGTTTTTGAGGCAGTACACACTCAGCCCAACCAGATGCTTTTCTGGCATATAGATGGTTCGTTTGTGGGAACAACGCAATCTGCACACCGAATATCGTGCAGCAACCTCTCGGCGGGCAGACACAAATTGACAGTGGTCGATCAGTTGGGCAATTCTAAAACGGTGCGATTCACACTGCGTATGTGATGAATATTTTCCCTATATTTGCAGCCGTTTTTGTGTATTGTGAGAAATGAAATCTGTGAGTAAAAATGCGATTATAGGTTATCCTGCAGGAATAATTACCGGGATAACGTATGGACTGAATCCTCTGTTCGGAATGCCACTGATGAATGAGGGAGTCTCCGTAGTGTCGATACTTTTTTTCCGATATTTTTTTGCAGTGTTGTTGCTCGGAGGATTTTTGCTGCTCAAAGGAGAACGCTTCAAGGTCTCAGGGAAACAGACAGCCATTCTGTGTCTGCTCGGATTGTTGTACACCTCAAGTAGCATCTTTCTGTTTGAAGCGTACAAATATATCCCCTCAGGACTCGCCACCACGCTCATTTTTCTCTATCCCGTATTGGTGGCAATTATTATGGTATTCCTAAAAGTAGTGCCATCGTGGCAGGTGTGGCTTGCAATTATAGCAACATTCGTTGGGGTGATAATTATGACTCAGGGCGATTCAATCCAGACTATCAATCCGATAGGTGTTTTGTTGTCTTTGGGATCGGCACTTGTTTATGCCATATTCATTATAATCATAAATCGGAATAAAACCATCGGTGAGATTCCAAATTCACTTCTGACATTCTATTCACTGTTGGTTGGGGCAGTTGTTTTTCTCGGGCGGTCGCTCTTCTCCGGAGCCGAAATTTCTGCCGGAATTGATAGCTGTTCACTATGGCTGAATCTTGTGGGACTCTCAATATTTCCTACGATTATATCTACTGCGACCCTTGCCATCGCAACTCGAAATATAGGTGCAACGAAAGCCTCGGTGCTCGGAGTATTCGAGCCTATCACTGCAATTATGGTCGGAACACTTGTGTTCAATGAGGCGCTGACTTTGAATATTATACTCGGAATTGTAATCTCAGTGGCTGCTGTCACATTTATGATTGCATCGACTAAGCGGTAAAAAAGAGTTGATAATTATCTCCATTATCGAATATTTTATATCCGATAATTCTAAACAGATAGAATCATTACACTATTTGTGTGGAAAAATAAAAAATATCTCGCAAAAAAAAGTTAAATTTGCACGAAACAAAATTAAGTGATAAAATGAAAAATGTCCTGTTAAAGAATGAAATTACTTCGTTGCTGGCAAAACTCGGCGTGCTCTATGTAGTGATGATGCTCTGTCGAGTGGTTTTTTACATAATCAATGCCGATACAATTGGTGACATAGCCTCAGACGAGTTCTTCTCGCTGTTGAGCGGTGCGCTGGTTTTTGATAGCGTTTCGATATTTTATGTCAATTGTCTGTTCGTATTGTTCAGTGTGCTGCCTGTCAGAATCAGATACAAGTCGTGGTATCGCAAGGTGTTGATGTGGCTGTTCTGTGTGGTTAATGCAGTGGTGGTTGTGGTTAACTTCTCGGACGCAATCTATTATCACTTCGCAAAAAAACGCTTTACTGCCGAAGAGTTCCACTTTACGGATAACGACAACACCTCGACAATCATCTTCAAGGCATTGGGCGAGAATTGGTATTGGGCTTTAGTTGCAATATTGCTGATATGGTTTATTGTGTGGAGCTACCGCAAGTTGGATAATTTCTCGCGCGAATACCGACTCAAAAAGGCGATTTTCTACTCGTTCTATGGTTTGTTGACACTTGCGGCTCCGGTGTTGATGTGGGGCATCACCCGTGGCGGACTGAGCCACGCAGTGCGCCCAATCACTCTGAGCAACGCTACGCAATACACCACAGACAGCAATAAGGCTCAGTTGATTCTCAACAATCCATTCTGTATGATTCGCACTCACAGTGCAAAACCGTCTCAGACAAAAAAATATTTTACAGCCGAAGAACTTGGG
>JAZOQL010000281.1:0-5472 GCA_045656065.1 Rikenellaceae bacterium
GCTTGACATAAGCGATGGCAGGCTGACGGTGTGTTTCGATGGAGGCTTTGTGATTTATATGAAGCCGCAGCCCTTGTCAGACAATTTCATTGCTTTGCTCGCGAGACTTGTGTTAGCGTGTAACAAATTGTACGAGAACGCTGGCGTTGACTACGTTGGACTGTTTGACGGCAAGATTATCGATATCGTAAGGGTAGGAAGCGACCTTGAGGGTATGCTTAAAGAGAGGGGGCTGTGATATGAACGGTTGGATTCTTGTATGTCTGCTCGGATTCTGTGTTATGAATCTTTGCCGAGAAAAAAATAGGTGAACTGTTGTTGATTTCGGAAATTTTTATTATATTAGGATAAAAAGAACACTTTACCACAGTTCTATTGAAAAACCGCCGTTTCCTTCGTATTTTTACGGGCGGGTTTTTTTTTGAACATTTCGATTGTTTATTAGAAATTTTTATTATATATTAATGTGGGCGTAAGCCTAAAGTGTTTTGCTTTCGGGTCATCCCGACCCATCATACTGTTATTCAATATTTTTGATTCCATTGAAGCCCTGCTCTCTCCCCGACTGCGGGGCTTCGTTTTTCACTTGTATAAATAAATCAATAACGATACACTTATGGGACGCAAACAGAAAAACCCCGATATAACAAAGGCGCAGTTTTTGGAGAAACTGCGCGAGAACAGAGGCAACCAGTATAAATCGTACACTGAATTGGGGTTGCCTTATACCCGCTATTACAATTGGCTGCAAACTGACGAGGCATTCAAAGCCGAGGTTGATAAAACCACGCAGATTGCGGTGAACTTCGCGGAATCCAAGTTGAATGACGCGATAGCCAACGGAGATATGCGTGCTATCACGTTTTTCCTGCGCTGCAAGGGCGGCTATTCAGACAAGCGTCAGATAGAGGTCAAGACGGATGCCAACATTGATATTGAGGCGGCAATCCAATCAATCAAGGATGACCTAAAGGACTAAACGCGGTAACGCCGTGCTTTCATAATTTTTTCGATGTGTGTATTTTCAAAAAAGCCCCTGCATTTGCAAGGGCTTTTTTATATAAGTCATATATCAAGCAAGCAGCCGCTCAAACCAAGGTCGCATTTCGCTCACGTCCCAACCGCCTATGTAGTGGCTGCTAACACCACCGTTCGAGTGGGACATAGCCGCCTCAACCATATTGAACGGCATACCTTGCTTGTTCGCTATGGTGGCGAAAGAATGGCGGGCTGTTGTCATAGTGCATTTCTTCTCAAATGTTAGCATTTGCATCATAGAATCAAGTGATTTGTTAATGTACGAGGATATATTCCTCTTTTTCGCGAAGTAGTCGCCTTTCTTTTTTGCAAACATTTTGAAAACAAACTCGCCTTTTTGTGGCACTATGTTCAGAATTCGGAACAGTTCTTCGGTGAGTTTTGTGGAGGGAACGGTTGTCTTGAAATCGTTTTTGCCCTTGGTCTTGTTACGGCTGAATCTGAACCCGCCCTCGTCAAAATAGAAGTCATCGAATTTCAGTTCAATGATGTCAGCCAAGTTCATACCCCCGCATAGGTAACTGAACAAGAACGTCCCGATATACGGATTTCCCGTGCGCTTGAAATATTCCCACACCTCCTGCATCTGCGGCTGCGTGAAGTAGTTGTCATCCCTTTTGCCCGACTTCGGGAGCGTCACCTTGTCAACCTCATAGGGGTTGCGTTTGAACGGATACTGCTCTGCCTTGATATATGTTTTATATATCCCGTAGTTCACGCTCGCCTTGATTGCCGAGAGGTAGATGTTCATAGTGGCGGGGGCGAGACCTTCGCCTTTCATAAAATCAAGCAACTTCGCAATCGTTGACGGGTTCACCCGTTCGCATTTCAAACCATCGGGATAGACCTTCAGCACGGCTTTCGCCGCAGACTTGTAGTTGTTCACCGTGCCATCGTTGGACAACATACAGCATTTCTCGCGCATCAAGTCAACAAGCGTTCCGACATCCTTGGTTTTCACCGACACTGACAAAATGTCAGCCGAACCTCTATCCAATGCCTGCCGTGTCAGTTCGTTCGCCAACTGCTCGAACTGTTTGTTGAGATGGGCTTCGACTTCGGGCGTGAAATTCGGGAAGTCAGCCGCTGACGCTGAATAGCCCGTTGGCAAGTGTTTGTACTTTCGGTTTTGGTACATCCGTATTGTCACGGGGTACTGACCGTCCTTTTTGAGATAGCGGGTGTCAAGGCTCAACTCCAATCTGACACCTGCCACATTCTGCACCCTCATAGGCTGCAACTTTTTTACTGCTGTTTTTTTCTTCATTGCTTCGTTATTTGATTGAACAATAGGTGTCGCACAAATAACGCTCTTTGGTTTGATTCCAAAAAAATGAAGGTTGTATGCGTCACTGTCAAGGCTGTCTCCATAAAACTCAATCAGCCCCCTGCTTGTTATGCACTCCAATACGGTTTTGTCGTAAACCCAATTTCCGAATATTTCGGTCTTGTAGAAATTGAGACTTAAATTCCGCCTTGTGATTTGCACAAGCACACCTTCGAGATATTCGGCATACTCTTTTTCAAGACCACCTGCAACGACCTTGTGTTCTATGTTGTCCCAACCGTATTCCACTATATAAGGCAAGAACACTTTGTTTGTCTTGTAGCCGCTGCCGCCCTGCCACCTTCTCTTGGGTTCGAGGGTTGTGCAACCTGCATATATCATCCCGTTAGGGCATTTGTGCAGGTAAACGCTGTAGTTGTGTTTCCTTTCTATCATAACATCGTTTATGATAATATAATAGAAATTTCTGAAAACGCGCACAGAAAAATGATTTTTTCTTGCAAACACATCGCAAACAACTGTTATCAAAAAATTATTTGACCCCGTTTTTGCAAGGATTCACTAAAATCTGAAATACTGAAAATCAACGAGTTGTGTTTTGACAAATGTGCCTAAAAGAGCAGTCCTTCTTTTCGGCAAAATGCTATATAGCATATTTAACTCGTTGATATTGTATTGTTTGCGCTGTTTATAAACAAATCACAACTGACAATTTGCAAACAACATTCACCAACATATCAAAGAGCGTTTTGTTTCGAGGCGCGAAAATACAAAAAATATAAATACACCTATGAATATATTAGGTATTGATAAGAAATATTTGCGTTTCTTCGTTGACAACGCGAAGAGCAGGTGGATGCTCGTACAAGGTTCTCGGCGAAGCGGCAAGTCGTTCAACTGCTATAAGTGGCTGCGCTTCCTCGCAAGCGGCAAGCCGATAAAGGTCGGCATAGTCGCCGCCTCGTTTCCAGCATTGCAGTTGGCTATATCGGATTTTCAACGGGCAACTGGCTTGGTTGTCGGCGGCTCTACCGTTTACGGCTACTCGTGCAGGCTTGACAACGGAAGCCTTTTCGTGTTCGACAGTTATTCAGAGCCGACAAAGGCGCAGGGTTCTACGTTCGACATATTGTATCTCGAAGAGGCACTCAACATCAGTTACGATGTGATACGTGTTCTCGCTATGTCAGTGACCGACAAGATAATCGCCTGCTACAACCCGACAAAGACCTCCGACTTGGAGCGTTACAAGAACGCTGACGGCAGCAATTGGCTCAAGACCACATACCGCGACAATCCTTGGCTCACTGACGCGCAGAGGCAGGAGTTCGTTGATATGGAGGAACGTGCCAAGCAGCCCGATGCGAGCATCCTGGATGTTTGGGCTGCGGAAGTTTACTGCTATGGCAATTTCTCCGCTATGGGCGGCAAGGTTTTCAAAAAAGTTTTCACTTGCAGCGATGAGGAGTTTGAAAGGATTCCAGCCACAGAGGTTTTTGCCATCGACTTCGGTTTCGTTCAGTCGGAGCAGGCTGACGCTACGGCATTGGTCGGCGTGAAGATATACGAGGGAAAACTATACGGTAAGGAGTATCTGTACGGCACAGACCTCGCTGACAACCGCACGCTCGCCCTTCGTATGGCTGACCTCGGATTGGACGTGAACACCTACATCGTTGGTGACGCTGGCGGCTTGGGGCGCACACGCATTAGGGCGTTGATTACTGCGGGCGACTACACGTGGACAGAGCCGCAGATATGCAACGGATTCAGTGTTCTCAATGCGGTGAAAGGGAGCGTTTTTGACGGACTTATGAAGATGAACCAATACGAGATACACGTCACGGAATCAAGCGTGAACTTGCGCAGGGAACTCGATGCCTACGAACTCACGGCTGAAGGCAAGCCAAAAAGCGGCTGCATCGACCACGCCACGGACGCATTTCGCTATGGAACAATGAGTTACAGATTGTTTGTGGATTAGAAAAGCGGTCTGATATCGGCGATTGAACGCTTTTGTTTGTGTAGTTTGACCCAATCGGAGTAGTACATCCAACGGAAATTTCCAGCCCTCATTTGTTTTTTCTTTAGGCAGGAACATATATTTTGGTTGGATATTCCAAGTTCACGTTCAGCGTCCCTCGCACTTGACCATTTTTTTATGAACTGATAATCCAAAGTAAATTGCACTATTGTTTTTGTTGTTTTTGATGCTAAATTTATTTTTCTATCTTTGTGTGGTTTTCTTCTTTTTATTTTTGTTATAGGATTGTTTGAATTTTCTTTGTGTGTTACCCATCGCAGATTAGTGACAAGAGAACCGTCAACGTCAACAATGTTATTCTGCTTATTTGTGTCAATATGGTCAATACAAGGTTTGTTGTCGGGATTTGGAAGGAAAGCCTCTGCGACAAGGCGATGTACTCTTTTTGGATTGCCATACATTCCGACTCTTAAGTAACCATACCTATCTGGCAGCAATGAACATATCTTCCATTCCCCGCCTCGAATCCATTTGCATTTCACACGTCCCAAGTTGCTTACTTTGTAACGCGGATGTTCAACCCCATCAATAATAACAGTTTTCCATATCTCTTTCATAAATTGTGTTTACAACAATATAATAAAAATCCCCGAAAACGACAAAAATCATCGCGTATAAATAGAATAGAAAACTTAATACTATGATACTGACACCTACATATTTTATGGACAGCGGATTGCCGATTTCCTCGGACATATCCGATAACGAAATCGAACTTGCCATCAAGACCTGCGAGCAGTTCTATGTGAAACCGCGCCTCGGTGCTGACAAATACGCTGACATTGTTGAAAACCCGACACAGTACGCGGATATAATCCACGGAACTAATGCAGTTTGTGGCTTGGAACTGATGGAAACACATCTCGTTTTCGCCTATATGCTCTACGATATGATGAGACTTACAAGATACAGTTCAGTTGTAAAGAGAAGCGATGAATCGGAAGCACCTAAAAGAGATGACATTCTCGCCCTCGCAAAACACCACTACGAAATCGCCGAGGCTTTTATGGTTGAGATTATGAATAGTTTGCAAATCAAAATCGAACCCCATTACAATTCATTCATATTCAATGAATTGTTATAAATATACTGTATTTTATGA
>JAZOQL010000282.1:0-4405 GCA_045656065.1 Rikenellaceae bacterium
CCTTGAGCACTGACATCATAAGAGAAACATACTAAACCCAAAAAAAGAAATAAACCAAAGAACTTTTTCATATTACAATTTTTTATGGTGAGAACATTTTAATTAATTGCAAATATAGAAATTACAATCTTCATTTCCAAATTTAAATTCAACTCTTTATTTTATCATTTTTATCTCAATAAAAATTACTACCTTTGACGAATCGAAAAAATCGTTTGTGGAATAATGAAAAAAATATTGGAATATCTCGAAGAACTAACACACAATAATAACCGAGAATGGTTCAACGAAAATAAGAGTACGTACAAAGAGGTGCGCAGCCGTTTCGATGGCTTTGCCACCAAGTTGTGTGCGAGACTCGCCGAGGCAGACCCGTCAGTCGATGGACTGCGACTCAACCAATATACCTATAGAATATATAGAGATTTGCGATTTTCTACCGACAAGACTCCTTACAAGACGCACATCAGCGCATATATTGCTCCCGGTGGTAAATGTTCGGGCTTTGCGGGATACTATATACACATCGAACCAGATTGCAGCAACTTTCTGAAACATAACATCTTGGCTGCCGGAGCACACTGCCCGTCACCCAAAGAACTGAAAAGCATTCGCGAAGAGTTCTTGGATAACGGCGCAATGCTCGTCAAGGCTCTGGAGGCAGCAGCCCCCTTCGCGCTTGACTATGAATCGGCACTGAAACGGCCGCCAAAAGATTTTCCTGCCGACTCGCCGTTTATCGAATACATTAAACTAAAGGATTTCACCCTGTCCCAGCCTCTGGAAATGGGAAATCTCGACGACCATAATTTCCTCGATTACTGCGCAAAAGAGCTAATCAAATGCAAAAATTTCAACGAAATCCTAAACCGAGCCATTCAGTTCGCACACGACGAAATGTGACGATTCGCTCATTTTTTTTGTCGACAAAAAATAACGTTTTGTCTACTTTTTTGCATTTGTAACTTTTTTTTAATTACCTTTGCTGACAATTAAACGGGGCGGGAAGTGTGTCAACTTCTCAGTTTTTGCGTTTATATCACAATAGAACTAAATGATTAACAACTACTTAAAACAAACAAAATGGAACAACAACCAATCGTAAAGATTGAGAATCTTTCACACCGCTACAGCGTGCAGTGGGCAGTAAAAGATATCGATCTCGAAATCAAGACACACGGTGTCTACGGTTTGCTGGGTTCTAACGGAGCTGGTAAATCAACCATTATGAACATTCTGTGTGGTGTTCTGAAACAGTCAAATGGTAAAATCTACATCAACGGCTTGGATTTGAAAGCTAATCCTGTTGAAGCTAAGATGCAAATCGGTTTCTTGCCACAACGTCCGCCTCTGCATATGGACTTGACAGTTGAAGAATACTTGACTTACGCTGCAAACTTGCGCAAAATTCCTGCAAACGAAATCGCAAACGCAGTTCAAGTTGCAATGGAAAAATGCCGCATCACACACTTTGCTAATCGTTTGATCCGCAACTTGTCAGGTGGTTATCAACAACGTGTTGGTATCGCTCAATCTATTATCCACAAACCTGCATTGGTTGTGTTGGACGAACCGACTAACGGTCTTGACCCGAACCAAATCGTGGAAATCCGTAACTTGGTTAAGGATATCGCTCAAGAACACACCGTTATTATGTCTACTCACATTTTGTCTGAAGTTCAAGCAGCTTGTGACTACATCTTTATGATCGAACACGGTAATATGGTATTCAACGGTACTGTAGATGATTTCAACAACTACATTACTCCGGATACTTTGTACCTGGAATTGAAAGAAGCTCCATCAACTGAAGAGCTGAAGGCTATTCCTGACGTAGTAGGCGTAGAAGAATTGGGTACAGGTAAATATCGCGTACACTTCGTAGACGCACACGACCTGATCCAACGCATCGTTAAGATGAGTGTAGAAAAAGAATGGAATCTGACAGAAATCCGCATCGAAAAGAGCTCTTTGGATGCTATCTTCGCGGACTTGTCTAAAAAAGGTAAACAATAAATAAAGACTTGAATAGATGAAAACAATTTGGAAAATAGCGAAAACAGAGCTTCAGTCTTTGTTTTATTCGCCGATTGCGTGGTTGGTTCTCGTAATCTTCTTCGTACAGTGCGCTGTATCATTCAACACTCCGATGGAAAGTGCCGTAACCTCAATGGAAATCAGAGGTTATGTATATAAAGCTACCGAATCAATCTTCATTAGCCAGTTCGGTGGTATGTTCCCAAAAATTCAGAGCTATTTGTATCTCTACTTGCCGTTGTTGACAATGGCTTTGATGACTCGCGAGTTTACAAGCGGTTCAATCAAATTGCTCTACTCTTCACCGATTACTAACCGTCAAATCATCTTGGGTAAATATTTCGCAATGATGATTTATTCAGCTATTATGGTTGGTTGCGTTGCAATATTTGCAATCTTCGGTTTCGCAACTATCGATATGGTTGAAATTCCTCGCGTATTGACCGGTCTGCTTGGTTTCTACCTGTTGACTTGTACTTATGCAGCTATTGGTTTGTTTATGTCTTGTATCACAACTTACCAAATCGTAGCCGCAGTATGTACATTGACAGTGTTGTTCTTGTTGAGCCAAGTTCGTAGCTTTGCACAGGAAGTTGAGTTTGTACGTGACTTGGCATTCTGGTTGTCAATCAATGGTCGTGTAGGTGAATTTATCAGCGGTTTGATCTGTTCTGAAGACTTGTTGTACTTCATCCTGGTATCAACAATGTTCATTATGTTCTCAATCATCAAATTGCAAGCTGACCGTACAAAAGCTCCTTGGTTCAAGACTACAGGTAAGGTGTTGGCAGTAGTTGTTGCAACATTGATGGTTGGTTACCTTTCAACTCAACCTAAGTTGATGTGGTATTTTGATGCCAGCCGTGATAAAGTGAATACTTTGACTAAGAATTCACAAGATATCGTTGCTAAACTTAACGATAAAACTACTATCACTTACTACCACAATATCCTTGGTATCGACCAACATATGTGGTATGCATTCCCGGCAGCTGACCTTAACAATATCAAACGTTTCAAACAATATGTACGTTTCAAACCAGATATCAAGATCAAGTTTGTTCGCTACTATGCAATTGGTGAAAACCGTGCAAATCTTGAAAAGACATACCCAGGTTTGACTGCAGAAGAGATGATGTTGAGAATCACTCGCGTTTGGCGTAGAGACTCATCATTGTTCATCAGCAAAGATTCAGTTGATCAAATTGAACCGGGTCTGAGAAGTGAAAATTACCGTCTGGTAATGGCAATCGAACGTGCTAACGGTAGAAAGACATTCTTGCGCGTGTTCAACGATATGCAAGTATGGCCGAGCGAAGCTGAAATCTCAGCTGCTTTGAAACGTCTGACAGACGAACAATTGCCTCGCGTTGCATTCGTAAAAGGTCACGGCGAACGTGATATCGAAAATATCTCTGACCGTGGTTATAACACAGTTGCTAAACAAAAGACATTCCGTCACTCATTGCTCAACCAAGGTGTTGACTTCGCAGAAATCACTCTCGATAAGGAAATTGACAAGGGCTTCAAGACAGTGGTTATCGCTGAAATGAGAGAACCTCTGACTGCAGCTGAAGAAGAAGTTTTGGCTAAGTATATCGAAGAAGGTGGTAACTTGATTTTCGCAGGTGAACCTCGTCGTCACGACATTATGAATCCTGTGGCTAACAAGTTCTTGGGCGTAGACTTCACAGAAGGTCAATTGGTTAAACCTGACACAATGCGTATCGCTAACTTGTCAGTAGTATGGCCTACAGTTCCTGCTGATTCAATCGCTTACCACTTCAGAACTATCCGCCTTTATGAATACTGTGCATCAATGCCTACTGCAATGGGTCTTGACTACACTAAGGCTATTGAAAAAGGCTTTACTGTAACTGAATTGTTCAAGACAGACAGCTTGTACTGGAACGAAAAACAAACTACAGACTTCGTAGACGAAGTACCTGTTTACAATCCTGAAAAGGGAGAGTTGATGAAGAGCTGGCCGACTGCAATCGCTATGTCACGTAAAGTTGGCGATAAGGTACAAAAGATTATCGTTTTGGGTGACGCAGACTGCATCAGCAACGGTGAGTTGAGCATCAGCCGTCGTGGTATTCCTGCTATGAACTACTACTTGGTTGCAGGTTCATTCTTCTGGTTGTCAGACAACGAAGTGCCGATCGACGTTCGTCGTCCGTCATTCAAAGACCGTGCTGTTAAGATTGGCAACTTGGGTATGACAATCTGGAAAGTCGTTTCATTCGGTTTGATTCCTGTAGCACTCACATTGTGCGGAATCTTGATCTGGATCAGACGTAAAGGCAGATAATAACTAAAATTTATACACAATCATTAGAGGGAATCCGTCTAACACAGATTCCCT